>CAYYQD010000104.1:0-1768 GCA_964473735.1 uncultured bacterium | reverse complement strand
TCCGATATGACCGAACGGATAGAGAGCCTTCGCAGTGATATGCAGGCGGAAATAGGAACCCTCCGTACCGATATGGAAAGACTACGCACCGATATGGAGAGGCTCCGTACTGATATGGAGAAATTCCGGGCGGAGATATACCGCCTTCACTCCAACACGGTGCGCTGGATGTTTATCCAGTTTCTGGCTCTTGCGGGTATTATCTTCGCCCTGTTTAGATTCGTGGGGTAATACCCGGAGTAGTCCTTAAGCTTAAGGGATCATCTAAGACTCAACAGCACCCGATCCAGAATTCTGTCCGCCGCCCCGGGGACAAAGTAATGGGCGAGTCTGTTCCGGTAAATGCGGGTCTTACTCAACAGCTGTCGCACCTTTTCTTCCACCTTTTCGCGGTTAACCTCCTCCTGTAGGAGCATCTCCCCCGCGCCGAAGTTGACCACGTCCAGGGCGTTGTGTATCTGATGCCCACTGGCGTACGGATAGGGTATGAAAAGTGGGGGGACCCTGAACATGGCTATCTCCCCTATGCTGCTCATACCCGCACGACTTATTATCACGTCCAGCGAGGAGTAAAAGGATGCCATATCCCTTTGAAAGCCTATGAAACGGTAGTTCGACCCCTCACCCGGCTCCCCCCTCCTGCCCACGAGCGCTACGACGTAATAGCGGCCCGTCTCCGCCAGGGCTCTGGCCAAGGAGTTCAGGAACAGGGACCCCTGACTACCTCCTAAGATACCCACTACCGGAAGGTCGGTATCTATACCCATCCTCTTGCGGGCTACTTCTTTGGGCAGGGGCACCAACCCCCTCCTTACCGGGATCCCCACGAATACCCCCCTACGGTAGAACCTAACGGAGTTCCGGAAGGCACAGAGTACCTCCCTTGAGAAGGGTTCAAAGAACCTGTTCGCCTTACCGGGCATGGCATCTCCCTCAAACAAGTAAAAGTCCTTACGCAGGAGGACGGCGCTGACGAGAGGGGGAAATACGGGGTAGCCACCGAATGCCAATATCACCCGGGATCTCCATACGTCCCCAAAGGTCCGGACTATCCCTCCGAGTATCCGCAGGGTGTTCTGTGGCTTCAGCTCGGCGGCATTGTAGATGTACTTCGCCCGATTTATCCCCATCTTCACCTTCAGGCCACCCAAGATCAGGTCCGCGTCCAAACCTCTCTCCAGGGCCCTGTCTAACACGGAGAGGGCGGGTGCTATGTGTCCCCCCGTCCCTCCGGACACTAAGAGGAGGTGCATCGTGTGTGCTATTCTACGGGGGCCCTCTCTGTGGGGTAGGCAGGCCGGTGATGAAACCTCACAGAGAAGGAACTATAACCTTGCAGGTTTTACTTGAAGTTCCTCTCACAAATACGACGAAGTACGCACCGGTAGGCAGTCCCACGCGATCCTCTCCCCCTTCAACTCTACCTCTGCCTACGAGCCTGCCGGAGAGGTCGTATATGCTGTAAAGTGCCGGGATGGATGAGTAAATAGCGACCCCGTGCCTGAAAGGGGAACACCACGTCTCCCAGCGCATCCTCCTCCGAGGCACGAACCGGAACCTTAGGCTGTCTATGTGGAACAGGGAAACCGTGGAGTAGTTAAGGTGTAGCACGATGCGGTACTGCACGCTCTCTATACCGTTCAGGACAGGAACGCTCAAAGGCTTGCCCGGACTTACGAGGACCCAGGGTGTCATTCTGCCGTATCTCCGCCCCCTCACGTACAGGCTAACTCGCTGCCCCGCCAGGTCGCCAAAGACCTCAACACCG
>CAYYQD010000103.1:0-1870 GCA_964473735.1 uncultured bacterium | reverse complement strand
GAAGGCGTAGTTCCCCCTTACCTCCACGTCCTTCGCCCATCCCGGAGTGTTGTAGGTGTTCAGAAGGGCGGGGGCACCCTCAAAGTTGGTCCTGACCACGGTTGCACCGGCACCACCACCGGGCTCCCCTATCGCAGCGTAAAGGGAGTCGTTTATCAGGTACATGGGAGCGTAACTGCCGTCGGAAAAGGCGGGCGTATCCTTTCGGTGGAGTAGCGTCGGGTTTTTGGGGTCCGATATGTCGTATATGCGGAAGTTCAGATTGGAGGTAGTAAAGTTCTCCAGCACGTAAGCCCTGGTCCCACGGACTTCAAGCGACGCACCGCTTTCGTGGGATCCGCTCTTTGTGGCTATTAGGGTGCGGGAGTAAAGGCTAACGCTCTCGGGCTCCGAAATATCAAAAACGTACAGGTAGAGCTCCCCTCCCCCACAATGGACGAGCGTGTACATGAAGTCTTCGTCCGCGGCTATCTGACCGGGTCTCACAGGCTCCACGGTCGCGGAGCAAGAATCCGCATAATCCAGCGAATCAACGAGGGTAAAGTCCGACATCCTATAAACGTAGAGCATGTTCATATTAACGATACCTTTACGAAACATAAACTCGTAGAGATAGCGTCCGAAGACCTTTATGGTACCTATTGTGGAGTCTGTGTGTATAACACGGAAGGCCCTCAAGGTCAGAGAGGCGTCAACGTTGCTGTAGTAGTAAGAGGCCAGCATCGTTAGGGTGTCCTGCTTGACCAGGGCGTAAACGGTGTCGCCGGGATAACCCCTGTCCAGAGACAGTATATCCGCGTTGGTGCCCACATCTACGGCACTCAGTCTGGCGCGGGTGTCCATATCAACGGCGAAGATGCTGTCTTTACAGTTCATTACCACGGCATCTCCCATTGAGACGGCGGATATGTAAGGTACCGTGTATATATCGGACTGACGCTCCAGCTCGGTGGTGACCATGCCAGATGAGTTCAGCTTTCCCGAATAACAGACGTCGTCTAAAATATCAACCTGAGCGGAGGCCGTGAAGAACTCCCAAGGGGACGTATTCCTTACGAATAGACCGTTTATCCGGTGGGAGAACGTGGATGTGTCGTTCCATACGGTGTTGATCTGCAACGAGTCGGTCAGGATGCGGAACCGGGCCACCCCCCTGTCCGCCATCGCCATAAACAGGTATCCGTCGGATACGGAGGCCGCATAACCGGGACCGGTGGTGGGATACTTGCCAGAGGTCATACCGGTCGGTCCTATCCTCACCCTGATCAGGGCGCTATCCGTCTGGGTAGTCACGACCCAGAAGCTACCTGCCCCGAAGACTAAATCCTTGGCATCTACACCGCTGGGCAGGGATAGGGCCAGACTCATCCCGGAGTACGTACCCCTGTGCATCGGCTGGTACGTGGATACGACGTAAGTACCGGAAGAGGTTCTGTTGAGAGCGTAGAGGGTTATGGCCTTGTCCTTATAGTTGGGTGAGTAAGTTAGCATCTCCACGTCCTGAGTTGAATAACCCTCGTAGAGCCTTTTGCCGTACGTCAGACCGGAGGGTCTATCCTCAAGCACTACTATCCCGCTATCACCGGAGGCGACGTACACCCACCGGGAGAAGAAGGTGAGCCTCTGGGCGTAGGAGCCGGTGGGCATGGTGTAGCTGTCCTCCAGTACGGGGGAGTTTGGATTGCTGGCGTCTATAACGTGAACGTGGCTTCCGGCCGCCACATACACCTTCCCCTTAGGTGTGACGTGCAGGTCCCTGAACTCTCCCGGGGCGTGGATGACAGAAAGGAGGGTTGGGGAGGAGGGCAAAGAGACCTTCCATATCTCCAGACCTCCGACGCCGGCGGCCACGTAAAGGACGCTGTCTTTG
>CAYYQD010000102.1:0-1926 GCA_964473735.1 uncultured bacterium | reverse complement strand
CCTTCACCGCATCCCTACCCTTCGCCGATTACGTGGTGGAAAACTTCGTTTTAGGCAAACTGTAGGTAAAAGAAAGACACCCGCTTGAAATTCATATCCCAGAGTGTTAAAATTCAAGCGTCATGATGGGAACGCTCTTCATCCTCGCATCTTCGGGAGCATGTGGTGGAAGCCCTTCGCTCAACGCCGTAGTCTTCGCGGAGGGTTTTAGTGCGGTCTCCCTCGGCTCTCTACCCACCGAGTGGTCCTCTGTACCGGGGACCTACCCCTGGGAGGTCATAAACAGCGGAGCATGTGGAGGGGTATCCGTGTCGGGTAAAGGAGCGTGCAGCGAAGCCCCTTACCCCTACGCGACCAGCTTGAACGAAGACCTATACACCGATACGGTTATCACACCCACCCTCGTTCCCGGCCAGAACGCCTTCCTGAAGTACTACTACAATGTGGGCTTCGGAGGTTGGACGGCCATGGACGTGTTCATTAAGACCTACAGTGGCTCCTCGTGGAATACGCCCGTATTCCTGACCTCACACACTTCCACCTCGAGCCCGAACACCATAAACATCACAGGTCATCTCTCTGGCTCTTCCCAGTTCCTCCTGATTTTCAGGGCGAGAGCCAACAGCAAGGACTCCACGGGCGTTGAGGTGACAGGCGCCTTTCTGGACAGCTTGATCGTATATACGGCGAGGGATAGCGTTGATACCGGAGACGGAGGAGAGCCCGACTACCCGTGTGATACGTGCTGCAGGTTAGTCTCATCCACCGGCCTCGTCATAGACGCTCCGACCTCCTGGCCGTGGTGGTTCCCCCCAATATCCACGAACAACCGCATACAGATGTGCAACGTCGGGTGTACCGACTCGTCCGATTTTACCTTCACCGGAAACCTCTACGTAAACGGCTCCCTCGTCCATTCTTCCACCTACACTATACCTCCCGGCTACTGTCAGGACATAACTTGGCCCTTCCTGTGGCTCAGGTTCGGACACAACGACGCCTCCTTCGTGGTAATTCCCTCCAACGATAGCTGCTCCGCCTACAGGTACAACACGAGCTTCTACATCTTCAGAAGATGGTGGCCGTGGCCTTGGCCTTTCGCCGTCGCCGGTCCTGTGGACCTATCGGACCTGTTCAACAGTCATCCATGCGAGAAGTTCCCATCGCTCTGCTCCCTTCCGGCAACGGAGGGCGTAATGGCGGTATGGGATACCACCAGCGTGCCCGATACTCTCAAATCCCTGGGCTTTTACGGGGTGAGCGTACTCCTTGGGGATACCTCCCTCAACGAGGGGGATACCCTGACGGGAAGGATCATCATACGTGACCCCAGAAGCGGCGATACCCTCCTCATAGGTCCCTTCAGATCGGCCGTCCATACGGACGACATAGGGGTACGGGTAATCGCCATACCCACCATACTGGTAAAGGCTAAGAGCCTGAAGGCCCGCCTGTCGGATATGCTCCCTATGGCCGTTGAGGTCCTCTTTGACAGGCCCGTTGTACCTCTGGTCACACCTCTTAGAAGAGAAAAACCGGTGTATGTCCTTTCCGGACCCTCGTGGACGGATGTGGCCGAGTTGAACGCGGCCGGCGACGTCGGAGTGTATCTCCTTGTGGGAGACTCAACCATCACGCAGGTAAGCGAGGGTAGAGTTCTCTTACCCTCCCGCACTACGGTCTCCTACACCGACGGATACCTGTTCGTCAGAGGGACGGGGATCCTGAAGCTGTACTCCCCGGACGGCAGGCTACTTATGAGCAGGGAAGTGACCGGCAGGAGCCGGGTATCCGTGCGGCACCTCCCCGCAGGCGTGTATTTCTACACCGTGGGGAAGGTACGGGGACGCTTCATAAAGCGGTAGCGGAAAAAGGGGGGCGTACGCCCCCCTCACAGCTTAACGGAACGCACGTAGGGTCTGGAGC
>CAYYQD010000101.1:0-1926 GCA_964473735.1 uncultured bacterium | reverse complement strand
CTTCTCGCTCAACTTCTTGGGTACTGTGATAAGCGGCATGGCTCTATTTTAAGGCCGTAAGGAGCGCTTTTGTCCCTTTGTAAAACGCTTTATATGGGTCGGACACGACTGTAAAATATTTCCCATGCGTTCCCTCATAACCGACCTCTACGAACTCACGATGGCCGACGTCTATCTCCGCAGCGGAATGGACGGTTGGGCTGTTTTTGAGATGAGCGTACGTCCTCATAAGTTTCGCAACTTTATGGTATCGGCGGGCGTTCTTGAGGCAGCGAAGGAGATAACGGACCTTAGGTTCACGGAGGAAGATATACGTTACCTGCGTTCTTTGGGAAAGTTCTCCGAGGAATTCTTAGATTACCTGAGGGAATTCCGTTTTGACGGCGATATATACGTCGTTCCAGACGGGAGGATCTTCTTCGCCCGGGAGCCCGTTATGGTCGTGGAGAGTACCCGGATAAAGGGGCAGATTTTAGAAACGATGCTGCTGAACAGGTTAGCGTACCAGATAAACTCCGCCTCTAAAGCTGCACGTATATACCACGCTGCGCAGGGTAGGATGTTGCTTGAGTTCGGAGCCCGAAGGGCCGCGGACGAGTGGGCTGCCGTCAGGGTAGCACGGGCTACGTACGTTGCCGGCTGGTCCGGGACCTCCAACCTTGAGGCGGGCAAGCTCTACGGTATCCCCGTCTACGGCACCATGGCCCACGCCTTCGTCCAGACCTACAGGACAGAGTTTGAAGCCTTCCTTGAGTTCGCCAGAGCCTATCCGGAGTCTGCCATCTTCTTGGTGGATACGTACGACACCTTCGCCGGTATAGAGGTGGCCATAGAGGTGGTGAATCACCTGAAGGATTCCCTCAGGCTGAAGGGTATAAGGATAGACTCGGGGGACCTGGTGGAGATGTCCCGATACGCCAGAAGGAGACTAAAAGAGGCCGGACTTGAGGACGTTATCATCGTCCTCTCGGGGGACCTGAACGAGTGGAAGATAAGGGACATCGTAGAGAGGGGAGAGGCCGACGCCTTCGGTGTGGGGTCGGAGGTGGCCCTACCCCCGGATAAGCCCGTCTTAGGTGCCATATACAAGCTGGTGGAGGACGAGCACGGTTTCAAACACAAGTTCTCAAAGGGTAAGGTCGTCATAGGTGGGTCCAAGAGGATATACAGGTACTACGACAGCCGGGGGAAGCTCCTCAGAGACGTGGTGGCCCACAGGAAGGAGGCGTACGACGGCGAGCCGATAATGGTACAGGTGGTCAGAAAGGGTGAGTACGTGTTTGACGACGACTCTTTAGAGAGGGCCAGAGAGAGATTTCTTACGGACTACAACAGCTTACCGGAGGAGTACCTGAACATAGATGAGGGGGTAGACCCACCCGTTGAGTACTCTCCAACCCTGCACTTGAGGTGATAGCATTGCCACTACGGGTTAAGCGCGACACGCCCAAGTTCTACCCTCTGCCATCCGGGCCGTTTTGGTAAGGTCCGCCTATCCGAGTGATTTCATACCCGTATTAACACGGTTGCGGTTTTCATCCGTTCAATGAAACGATAAATTCCCCTATTGCGTATTGCTTCCCTCCCTAAAGGTTTAACGTGCTACGAGCGCATACTTTTCTATCCCGGAGGTAAAGGAGCTTCCCTTTCATGATGTTCACGCGATAATATGACCGCTAAAGCGCCCTAACCCTTTTTTCTCTACAGTAGTTGCGCGTTTTCATCCCGCAAGTATGGTAATATAGTACTTTACTTTTGAACAGGCGTAAAGCAGGGATCAAAAAGGCCCTCATTCCCCACCTTCTGGCCAGAAAATAGGGGCACGATAAAAATAAAAGAAATGATCACGGCCATTATGATAAACGGCACGTGGAGTATAAAGCAGATAGCGGAGCTGATGGGGTATAAAAGGCACGACAGAGTGTT
>CAYYQD010000100.1:0-2000 GCA_964473735.1 uncultured bacterium | reverse complement strand
ATAGAGTGAATTTTACGGTCGCATCAGGCCATTTTCACCGGAATTGCCGCCGTTAAGGCAAATGGGAAGCTATTCGTATATTGCCGAACACAAGAAAAGCACTCCAGTCGCTCTTAACCACGTTAAAACGCTATTGCTCCGCTATACCAGATCAATAGCGTCCGGAGCTTTCGCCCTCTGCTCTAATAGACAGGGGTGGATTAGAATATGAGGTGTCCGTACTGCAAGAGCGAGAAGACGGGAAAGGTATGTAGATCTGCGGGAGTGCGAGGGTAAAGGAGAGGAGGCTAAACGAAGAAGGTGTATGTGCCGGTTTTTAGGCCCTCAGAAGCACATGAGGTCGTTAATTTACAAAACGCCCATAAAATAAAATTGATGCTGTGGGTCGTATCTTTCTCTATCTTCTTAACGCCCCCCGCATGGGAGTCGGAGGCCGGATTCCACTCAACCGGTCTGGCAGCGTGGGATTTCAATAGGGATAATTACGCGGACCTGATGATAGCGAACGGCGGATACGTAGCCCGCCAACCCTTGACCTTCTACACCGGAACCTACGACTTACCTCCATTCACCCCAACCCGGATACTTGGGCTCAATTCGTACCACGGACATTTGGCCTTAGGAGACGTGAACGGGGACGGTCTTATGGACATAGTCGTGGCCGGGTTCAGTGGGCATCTGGAAGGTTGGAACCGCCAGGTAAACGCCCTCTACCTGAACCGTGGAGACTCCTTTCCAACCTACCCGGATTGGGTCTCGGACAGCGGCAGGTGCTTCGGTGTGGCCTCGGGGGACGTGAACGGGGACGGTCTCGCCGACTTCCTCTTCTCCTGTGGCAACCATTACTCCTCCAACCCGGAGCCCGCCCGTCTGTACGTCTCCGACGGCAGTACCCTGATCGGCCCGGTGTGGCAGACGCCGGACTCCATATACTCGTGGGGCGCGAAGTTCTTTGACGTAGATAACGACGGGGACCTTGACCTCTTTCTGGGACTGTCCCCGGGAAGGCACCGCCTGTATCTGAATCACGGCGGGGTTCTGGACACCGTTCCGGTCTGGGAGAGCGATAGGGAAGGTTTCGCCGATGGAATAGCCATCGGGGACGTGAACGGGGACGGATGGTTAGACGTAGTGGTGGCCAACCCTTTCCCCTCCTCTCCCGATAGTAGCCGGGTGGAGCTCTACCTGAACGTGGGAGGAACGCTTGAGCCCTCCAGCTCGTGGGAGTTCAGGGCACCGGGACAGTACCTGTCGTGCGTGGCTTTGGGTGATTTGGATAGGGCCCCCGGTCTGGAACTCGTCGTAGGAGGATGGGGATCCCCCCTCTACTTCTTTGGAGGCCTCCCATTCGGATTTGACGACACTCCGACGTGGTTTTGGAGCCCAACACCTCCTGCGTACCTATTCGCCGAGGACCTCGCCTTAATGTCTTTCAACATGTACGTGGTATACGCCAGAGATACCTTTAACCTCTCCCCTCCGGCCCACGTGGTACGTCTTAAGTTTACGCCGGTGGTTTCGGTGATCTCGGTCTCCCTGGACGGCAGGCCAGTACCCTACACGCTGTCCCCGGATATAGGATGGTTGTCCGTACCCTCCGACTCCATAGCACCCTCGTCCCAGCTTGTGGTCACCTACCTGTTGGGCGTCTATCCGGACCTGGTGGTCAGCAACTGGTCGGGTATGAGAGGGAACTTCATCTTTCTCAACAGGTTAGGTATAGAAGTCCCAGAGAGGATAAAGCGCGAGGAGGGTTCCGGTGTGGCCTACTACGACGTTACCGGCAGGAGGGTACCTCCATCCAGGAGAGGGATCCTCTTCGTTGTGGAAGGGAGGAGGGTGAGGAAGGTGATGAGAAGGTAGGCACCGTTGACGGCCTTTAAGCTGGCCTCACTGTGAGGCCGTTGAGCCGCAGAGTAATACCCCCTTACACTTTCATTATCCTCTCCATCTCCCTCCTGTACCTCTCGTAGAGGGGGAAGGCCTCCACCAGTTCCTTT
>CAYYQD010000099.1:0-2419 GCA_964473735.1 uncultured bacterium | reverse complement strand
AGACCTCCACTTTCAAACCGCTACCAGACTCTCCTCCCCCGTCTCCATGTCCTTCAGCCTGTACATTCCCCGCCTGTACTCCTCCTCCCCCACTATCACCACCCACCGGGCGCCCACCTTGTTGGCGTACCTCATCTGGGCCTTTAGGCTCCTCTTCTCGTACAGCATGTCGGCCCTTTTGCCCTCCTCCCTCAACCTGGTCAGGACGAAGAAGGCGTACTCCTTCAGGTCCTCCGACGTCCTGACAACGAAGTACAGGGGCTTACGCTCCACCTCACCTTCATACACTAACACTATCCTATCCACTCCGGCCGCCCATCCGAAGGCGGGGGTGGGCTTTCCCCCAAGGTCGGCGACCAAGTTGTCGTACCTACCACCGGCCAGAACGGTGCTCTGGGCGGCATCCAGACCCCGGGCCTTTATCTCAAAGACGAGGCCGGTGTAGTAATCCAGCCCCCTGACCAACCTCGGATCCCTCCGAACCGGCACCCCTAACTCCTTCAGCTTATCTAACGTCCTGTAAAAGCTCGCCCTCTCCTCCTCGGTGGTGAAGTCCAGAATGTCCGGAGGGTTGAGACGTGGCCCGTCTATCTTACAGTCAAGCACCCTTAGAGGGTTAGTCTCCCTTCGGCGCTTACAGTCGTCGCATAGATCCTCCCTGTCCTTCAGGTACTCCTTCAGGGCTTGAGAGTACTTACGCTTGGTCTCGGCTCCCCCGAGGGTATTTATAAGTACCTCCACCTCTATCCCGAGGGCCTTAAGGGGCAGGTAGGCGGCCCATACCCCTTCAACGTCGGCCAGATAACCGGAGTACCCTATGAACTCGGCCCCTATCTGATAGAACTGTCTATAGCGTCCTTTCTGGGGCCTCTCCGCGCGGAACATGGGGCCGAAGTACGCTAATTTCTTCGGTGGCACCATCCCGTGCTCCACGAAGGCCCTAACCACACCGGCCGTACCCTCCGGCCTCATCACGACCCCTCTCCCCCCACGGTCCTTAAAAGAGAACATCTGCTTCTGGACTATGTCCGTCTCCTCTCCCACCGAACGCACGAAGAGCTCTATCCTCTCTAAGATGGGGGTCTCTATCCACGTGAAGTTAAAGAGGGAGAGGGTCTCTCTAAAGACTTCATACACCCTCCAGAACCTCTCCCACTCTTCACCGTACAGGTCCCTGAAACCGCGGAGCGTCGCTATCTTACCCATCAGCGCAGGATGAACCTTAGCCCTATACCCATTGATAGACCGAACCCCATATTCCCGTCGGTGGTGATGTAGAAGATGGGGGGTATCTCCATGAAGATGTCAAGGGGTGCCTCGCTGAAGATAAACTCAAGGCCCAGGGGCATCTGCAGGCCCATGACACCGTAGTCGCTGTCGTACTTGCGGGTGTGCATACCGACGTAGGCTCCGACACCTAAGTAGCCGTTTAGAGGGGTCTGACGGGTGAGGGCCGTATGGAAGAGGAGGGAGCCGGAGAAGGCTATCGTGGCTGGAGATATGAAGCCCCCACCGCCGGCGTGAAGCTGGAAGGCCATGCCGTTCCCGACTCCCCAGAACTTCAGAGAGATACCCGTTGGGTCCCCGAGTACCAGGCCAACGCTTACCCCTGACGATGGAGTTGTGGTAAGCGCCGAAAAGAGGATAGCAAACATGCTGCTATTTTAAGCCGGTAATGGAATCCGCTAATCCGTTCTCTATCCGGTTGGGCCTCCGGCTGTAGAACAATCACCTCCTACACCCCATGGACGAGTAGAGTAATTCCCACCACGATAACCAAGATCCCGGCATGGGTTGATTCGTCCCTTCGCATCTTAAAGGTACCTACGCACTGGAGAAGATGCCTGTAATATCCAACATCCAAAACTTCCCAAACGCACTCTCCATTACCCTGGATATTCCACGCACAAAATACGATCCGCCCCGCAATAACTATAAAACGAAAGATGATGCTTTACGGCCGGATGAATTACGGAGGACCAGACGAAAAACGGGAGGAGCCAATAGTATAGTACCGCTATTTAGGTTTTGTACCGAAAGGTCCCGACCGGGTACCCGTCAGGCTCAAGCATATTAGGGCGGTACCACTTATGCGAGTTTTATACCCAGAGTGGTACCTACATCGTGAAGAGGGGGAACCCTTCAACCCTAAGGATGAACGTTAGACGCATTGACGCCCTTAACCACTTCACCTTAGGCTCACCTTCAAACGGTGTTCGGCAAAACACTATAGACAACACCCTCTCACCCCTTTCACCCTTACGGTATAGTTGGTGGGAAGGGGCTTAAAATTCACGTAATCTTTGCATCTACTTTACAATGGACGCCATGCTTAACATTCTTTTGGCAGGCGCCGGTGAGACCCTTAACCTTCCCCTATGGACGGTGATACCGTTTGTGGGGCTGCTGTTGACGATAG
>CAYYQD010000098.1:0-2453 GCA_964473735.1 uncultured bacterium | reverse complement strand
AAAGGCCCCGGAGGGTGCTTTACTTTCCTCCGAGTCCATAGGGCTCCCCGAACTTACCCCGGAACAGGATCTCATCAAGAGGTTTCTTTTCTTTGGGGTTAGGTGGTTCCGCGGGTTTCCCGCAGGCGAAGGCTACCACGGGTTCGTACTCCTCCGGTATCCCGAAGACCTCTCGGGCCCTCTCACCGTAAAAACCCCCCATAGCCCTGCAGGTCAACCCCAGATCAACCGCCTGAAGGAATAGGGCCATCAGGGACATACCGCAGTCGTTCCTGTAGTCCCTGTAAGGCGTACCGTCGGGATACACGGTACTTCCAATTAGAAGGCCAAGAAGGGGCGCATCCTTGGCCCACTCGGCGTTTCCGGGGACCAGAATCCCTAAGATCTTGCGGTGGGTGTCGTCAAAGTTGAAACCCACTATGTACCGCCAGGGCTGGGTGTTGTAGGAGGATGGGGCCCTGCGTGCGGCGTCCATCAGGAGGTAAAGCTCCTCCTCGGTCAGCAACCTGTTCGGATCGTACCTGCGGGCGCTCCACCTACGTAGGATTGCCTCCCTTACGTCCATACCGTTATTATACCATGGAGGTGTGAGACCTCTCATTTCCACCTTAAACTCCGCCCTTCATATGAGGAAGTTCAAGGAGCTTCTATTCCAGGCGGTCCTGCTGCTGGCTGCCTCTATAACCGTCCTGACAACGGTAGGCATAGTGGTTATCCTTCTGTACCAGAGCTCCCTGTTCTTCCGGGAGGTCTCCATAGTGGAGTTCCTGACGGATACCCAATGGACCCCTCTCTTTACGGAGAAGCACTTCGGCATCCTCCCCCTCGTAGCCGGCACCTTCCTGACCTCCGCCATAGCGATGGCTGTCGCCCTTCCCATGGGTCTGATAATAGCGGTCTTCCTCAGTGAGTACGCCTCCTCACGGGTGAGGTCCTTCGTTAAACCCGTACTTGAGATACTGACGGCCATCCCTACGGTCGTGTACGGGTACTTCGCCCTTCTCTTCGTTACGCCTATCCTGAAGAAGGTGATACCCAACATATCGGGTTTTAACGCCCTATCACCGGGGATAGTGATGGGGATAATGATCCTGCCTATAGTGTCCTCCTTAAGCGAGGACGCCCTTAGGGCCGTTCCCAAGAGCCTCCGTGAGGCCGCTTACGCTTTGGGAGCGGACCGATTCACTACGGCAGTGAAGGTGGTCATACCTTCCGCCCTATCCGGTATAGTGGCCGCATTCATCCTGGGGATCTCCCGGGCCATAGGGGAGACGATGATCGTGACGATAGCGGCGGGGCAGAGACCCGTACTCACCCTGAACCCCTTAGTCCCCATAGAGACCATAACGGCTTACATAGTGCAGGTTAGTCTCGGGGACGTACCGACGGGAACGGTGGAGTACCATACTATCTTCGCCGTGGGCCTCGCCCTCTTCGTCATTACGCTCGTCTTTAACGTCGTGAGCTACATCCTCAAGAAGAGGAACTGGGAGAGGGGATAATCCGACAATCCCGTTTCCACCTTAAATTCCCCACTATGGTATGGACCGCCCTGGTAACTCCGTACGATGAGGAGGGCAGGATCAACTACGACGAGTACGCCAGACTTCTGGAAGAGCAGTACAGGGCCGGAGTGGACGGGGTGCTCGTTTTAGGAACGACCGGTGAGGCTCCGTCCCTTAGCGAGGATGAGAAGCTATCCCTGTACGAGTTCGCCGTCAGGAACGCCCCTAAGGGGTTGCGTCTGATGGCGGGAAGCGGTACGAATAACCTGAAAAAGACTCTCTTCTGGACGGAGAAGGTGATGGAGCTGGGATACGAGTACGCCTTAGTGGTGGTGCCTTACTACCTGAAGACCTCACAGGAGGGACTGTACCGGTACTTTAAAGTCGTCGCCGAGGAAACGGGGGCGAAGATTCTCCTTTACAACGTGCCGGGGAGGACGGGTACCAACATGCTCCCCGAGACCGTCATAAGGCTGTCCCGGGTACCCAACATCGTGGGGGTGAAGGAGGCATCGGGCAGCGACGACGCCGTCTCCGAAATTGTGGCTGGTACCCCCGAGGATTTCCTCGTCCTCTCCGGTGATGACTCCAAGACCTTACCGTTCCTCTCCTTAGGTGCCCACGGTGTTATCTCCGTGGCCAGCAACGTATTTCCCTCCCTCGTGGTGAGGATGGTCAGGGAGAGAAGTAGAAAGCTACACCACGCCCTCTTTCCCCTGTTCAAGGCCCTGTTCCTTGAGCCCAACCCTATACCGGTCAGGTGGGCCATGGAGAGGATGGGATACAGGATGGGGCCGTATCGTCTTCCTCTGACGGAGCCCTCCGAGAGGACAAAGGAGGCTCTGGATCTGGCCATAGCCTACGTCAAAAAGGCGGCTGGATTGGAGTAGCCCTTACGCGTTAAAATACCTTCGTGCCCCTGACGTTTGACCACTTAGCCCCGGTATA
>CAYYQD010000097.1:0-2789 GCA_964473735.1 uncultured bacterium | reverse complement strand
ACTTGGGGCTCTCACCGGTACTACTTCCCTAAGTTTTATACCCAGAGTGGTACCGATGGGGATAGCGCTTGCCGTACGGACGATGTGAATCGTGGGACGCATTGGGGGTTGGCGGCAACACTCCAATAAGATACACTGAAAGTTGCTTATGAGAGACCCCGGGAACGCAGTTCCTCCGTTGGGGATTGTAGTGCCATCTTAACGGCACGTTTATGGGTTTATTACGGTTATACGGTGGGACGTCCGAACTTGCAGTGTATGTTTTACTGAAGCGACAGCGCACCTTCTAAGTTTCCTTTAAGGGGCTGTCCCGGAGGAGAACCGTGGTGCTTACCCCATTCCTTCCCATAACATGGCCGTTTGGATTCTATCCTCCCCCGTATAATCTCCGCAAGAATGAGCAAGTACAGGATAAAAAAGGCCGCAGTCTTAGGCGCCGGAGTGATGGGGAGCCAGATAGCCGCCCACTTAGCCAACGTGGGTGTAGAGGTGCTTCTGCTGGACATAGTGCCGAAGGACGCCAAGGACGAGAAGGATCGCAACCGCTTTCCGAGGATGGCCCTTCAGCGTATGCTGAAGGAGAAGAAGATACCACCCTTCTACGCTCCGGAGTTCGCCAACCGCATCACCATCGGGAACTTTGAGGACGACATGCCCAGGGTGGCCGAGGCCGACTGGATCGTTGAAGCGGTGGTAGAGAGGTTGGACATAAAGAAGAGTCTCTTTGAAAAGGTGGAGAAGTATAGGAGACCCGGCACGATAGTCTCAACGAACACCTCCGGCCTATCCGTGAACGCTATAGCCGAGGGTCGTAGCGAGGACTTCCGTAAACACTTCTTGGGTACCCACTTCTTTAACCCTCCCCGTTTTATGAAACTTCTGGAGATCATACCTGCCAGAGATACGGCCCCAGAGGTCGTTGATTTTATGAGAGAGTTCGCCATGCGGCGCCTTGGTAAAGGGGTGGTTATGGCAAAAGATACCCCCAACTTCATCGGGAACCGCCTCGCCGTATTCCACATCTTTCACACCATCCATACGATGATGGAGATGGATCTGACGGTTGAGGAGGTAGATGCCATAACCGGAAGGGCAATGGGAAGGCCGAGGTCCGCCACCTTCCGCACCGTGGATATGGTGGGTCTTGACGTCCTGCTCCACGTCGCTCGTAACGTCTATGAGAACGCCCCCAACGACGAGATGAGGGAGATCTTCAAGCCCCCGGAGTTCCTCCTGAAGATGGTGGAGAAGGGACTCTTAGGCGATAAGGCGGGCGCCGGTTTCTATAAGAGGATAAACGGCAAAAAGTACGTTATAGACTGGAAGACTCTGGAGTACAGGGAGGCCACAAAACCCAAGTTCTCCTCCGTTGAAACCGCCCTAATGGAGGAGGATCCCGGAAAGCGCATAAAGACGCTCATAAACGGCAGGGACAGGGCGGCGGAGTTCGCATGGAGGATCCTATCCGCCTACCTCATATACTCTGCCAACCGTATACCGGAGATAGCCGACGACATCCTCAACGTTGATAACGCCATAAAGTGGGGCTTCAACTTCCGACTTGGCCCCTTTGAAACCTACGACGCCATAGGTATCATGGACTTCGTACAGAGGATAAAGTCGGAAGGAAGGGACGTACCCGGGAACGTTCAAGTCCTCCTTGACTCCGGTAAGGAGAGCTTCTACGTGCAGGAACCCACGCGCCGGCTGTACTTTGACTTTACGAAGAGGGAGCACGTAGTTGAGGATCTACCCAGGGGTGTGATCGTGCTCAAGTACCTGAAGAACGCCGGTAAGGTGGTGATGGAGAATAACGAGGCCAGCCTGATAGACCTGGGGGACGGTGTGGCCCTGCTTGAGTTCCACACCAAGGCTAACGCTATAGGTCCCGGCATCATCCAGATGATACACCAGAGCCTTGAGAAGGTACGTACCGACTTTGACGCCATGGTCATTGGCAATCAGGGAAGACACTTCTCCGCCGGTGCCAATCTGGCCCTCATCCTCCAGACCATAGCCGAAGAGGAGTGGGAGGAGCTGGACATGATGGTTCGGGAGTTCCAGCGTACCTCCATGGCCTTGAAGTACTTTGAGAAGCCCATAGTTGCCGCACCTTTCGGACGGACTTTAGGCGGAGGAACCGAGTTCGTCATGCACTCCCACAGGGCGCAGGCTGCCGCGGAGACTTACATGGGTCTGGTTGAAGTGGCCGTGGGGCTCCTGCCGGCCGGAGGCGGAACGAAGGAGATGCTTATACGCTGGACCCGGGATGCGATGGAGAGGGGAGAGGGGGATCCCTACCCCTACCTCAAGGAGGCGCTCCTGACCATAGGTATGGCCAAGGTATCCATGAGCGCCTACGAGGCTAAGAAGTACAGGTACCTGCGCGAAGGGGACGGAGTAACTTACAATCAGGACTTTCTCATCCACGAGGCCAAGCAGACGGCCTTGCAGATGGCCCGCACGGGTTTCCAGCCTCCCGTACCCAAAAAGGTTAAAGTCACGGGGAGGTCCGGCTTCGGCTACCTGAAGATGCTCATATACAACATGCTTGAGGGTAGGTGGATAACGGAACACGACGCCTTCATAGCCGAGCAGGTTGCCAGGGTCCTGACCGGCGGAGACGTCCCCTACGGTATGGAGCTGGACGAGTGGGACATCCTTGACCTTGAGAGGGAAGCCTTCCTGAGGTTGTGCGGGACCGAGAAGACCCAGCAGCGCATAATCCACATGTTGAACACGGGTAAGGTTCTAAGGAACTGATAGTAGGGGGGCGTACGCCCCCCGTC
>CAYYQD010000096.1:0-2892 GCA_964473735.1 uncultured bacterium | reverse complement strand
GCCTCAACCTTACCTTTACAGGGGTAGAATAGCCCCTATGGAGTTCAGGAGTCCCGAAGAATTCAGATCCTACGTACGGGATGTGGCGGAGAAGTGGGTCCGTCCCCACGCTATGACGGTGGATAGGGAGGATAGGTTCGTTAGGGAGAGCGTGGAGGCGGTGTTCAGGGCAGGCCTCGGTCGCATAACCGTCCCCGAGGAGTACGGTGGCCTTGACCTTCCGAGCCGCTACTACGCCATCTTCATAGAGGAGCTGACCCGTGTATGCCCCTCAACGGCCGTGACCTTCGCCGTAACATCCGGCCTCGTGGTCAATTTCCTGCGCAACTTCGCCGGGGAGCATCTGAAGAAGAGGTACCTTCCGGGGCTGGCGACCGGCGAGTACGTTGGGGCCTTCGGACTCACCGAGCCCTGCTGCGGTTCGGACGCGGGGGCCTTGAAGACGAGGGCGGAGGAGGTTGAAGGGGGGTTCAGGATAAACGGACAGAAGCAGTTTATAACCAACGGTTCCGTCGCCGACTTCGTGATAGTGATGGCACGGACGGACCCGGAGAAGGGGAAGAGGGGTATAAGCGCCCTGCTGGTTCCGAAAGACGCCGAAGGCTTCCACGTCCTCAAGGACGAGGACAAGATGGGGTGGAGGGGGTCCGTGACCAGCGCCCTATCCTTTGACGACGTCTTCGTACCTATGGAGAACCTGATAGGCGAGAGAGGGGCCGGTTTGAAGTACGCCTTGGCCTCCCTTGACGCCGGCAGGGTGGGGATAGCCGCCATGGGAGTGGGCACGATTGCCAGAGCCCTGGAGCTGGCGACGGAGTACGTGAAGGCCAACGGCCTCCAGTACAACGAGTACTACTCCTTCCGCGTGGCGGACCTGACCCACATGCTGGAAACGAGCCGACACTACACCTACCTCGCCGCCGATATGAAGGACTCCGGGAAGCGCTACACTAAGTACGCCGCCATCGCCAAACTGGTGGCCTCGGAGTACGCCATGAAGGCCGTGGATATACTTTTGGACATCATGGGGCCGGAGGGTGTCGTGTGGGGGGAGGCGGAAAGGCTATGGAGGGACACCAAGATACTGGAGATAGGGGAGGGTACGAGTGAAGTTCAGAGATTGGTCTTAGCGAGGCTTCAGCTATCCTGACGCCGAACGGCCTTAAGATAGGGGCGTGATACCTATGGATCCCACTTTGGCGGTCCTTTACTTTTCCCTCTCCTACTTAGGGTCTCCTTACAGGTACGGTGGTACGGACACTACGGGTTTTGACTGCAGCGGTTTCGTATCCACGGTGCTCAAAAAGTTCGGGTACTCGCCGCCCCGTACGGCCAGCGGGATGGCTAAGTGGGTTCGTCCCGTGCCCGTAGATAGCATGAGGCCGGGGGACCTCCTCTTCTTTGACTACTACAGAAAACCCATAGGGCACGTCGGAATATACCTTGGCAACGGGAAGATGATCCACGCCTCCTCTAAGAGGGGAGTGGTCATAGACGATCTAAGATGGCACAGAAAACACTTGGTGAAGGTCGGAAGGGTACCACTACCCCTCCGTGTGGCCGCGACGTTTGATACTCTGGAAGACTTTTAGAGTACTCACCCGTTGCCGTTCTTTAGCCCCCTCAAAGCCAGTATCCCCCCAACTATCAGACTTCCCAGAGCACCGAAGATCACGGAGGACACGCTGCCAACGAAAAGGGAGTAGTCGTAGAACCCGTGCATCGCCGTGGCCGTTCCTAAGCCTGCCAGCACGTGGCCCAGGGGAGAGGGGGAGAACTTGGCTCTACCCAGGAAGTACCCCATGAATATGCCGGCGAAGGCGTGCATGGGGACGGCCGTGAACATCCTCAACAGGGCCACCCCGTACCCACCCGACAGTACGTACATTAAGTTCTCAACGGCGGCGAAGCCCATCGCTCCCATGGTGGCATAGACCATGCCATCAAAGGGTTCGTCAAAATCTCTGCTCCGGTAGGCCAACAGGAGAACGGGAACGAGCTTGGTCGTCTCCTCCGCCAGGGCTACCTCAAAGAAGGCGTAGGACAGCAGATTTTCCCCTAATATCCATTCCCCGATATGGCCGAATAAGAAAGAAAAGATAGGCAGAAGTATGAGAACCGAAAGCGCGCTCCCCACGAAGACGTAGAGTAAGCGACGGGGCGGCTCCGGATTCTTATCCTTGACGTATACGTAAAGTGAGATAGCAACAACCGGAGCCAGAGCGAGGGCTACTAACTTCAAAAAGCCCCGGGAGGGAGTTGAACCCTCCTCACCTGTCGGGGCCTACACGGGTGGTCATAAGCCGGGTTCTGTATCAGGTGGTCATCTATCTGGTCCCACCGGTTGCCCGATGGGATCCGTCGCGGCCTACCCGACGCTCAAGGGGTGCGGGCCACACCCCGGGCCCAATAGGGCCCTTCGCGTCTTATTTGGCCTTGCTCCGGGGGGCGGTCGCCAGAGCCGGCCTTACGGCCAGCCGGGGGCCTCTCACCCCCTCACCCCGCATTACTGCGGAGCCGGTGGGCTCTTACCCCACCCTTTCACCCTTGCCATCCCGACGTCGTCGGGATTCGGCGGTCTTGTTTCTGTGGCCCTGCCGTGTGGGGGGACTCCCCACCCCGGGTATTACCCGGCACCCTGCCCTCTGGAGCCCGGACTTTCCTCCCCCGCCGAAGCGGAGGCGACCACCGACCACCCGTGGGAGCAATTATAAAGCGGAACCGTTCCGCTTTTAACAGCCTTAGAATTCAAGAAGGAGGTTAAGGGATGTGGCCGTTCCTGAAGAGCGACCTTAAAGAAGAGGTAAAAGAGGCCGCCCATGAGGGCACCAAGGAGGCCTTGGTGTCGTTCAGGGATGAGATCGTTAATGCCATCAAGGAAGGGATAAGGGA
>CAYYQD010000095.1:0-2914 GCA_964473735.1 uncultured bacterium | reverse complement strand
ATTATCCTCTTAGTGAAGTCCCCCCGCGGGGCTTTGACCACGTATATACCCTTCGCATCGGATCGTAGGCCACGCGCACCTACCTCAACCTTGGAAATTCCATGTTTTACAGCGGCACCTATATCACTTTGGACATAAACTTCGCAGAAGTGGTACCGGTCTAGCCAACGGGTTCGTCCGTGTGTTGTACACGGGTACCAAGAAAAAATCTCACGGTCTTCTAAACGCATCCGGGAGTCCGGATCCGTACGGCCGTAATTGGCGACCCGGACGCCTTACTTCAACAGGAACTTCTGCTCCTCGCTCTCAAGCTCTTCAACCTCCTTGACCTCCGTCTTCTTGAAGTTCCTGCTGTAAGAATAAGACAGGGAGAGGGTTATAACGGGTTTGGCGTACCGGGTTATGGAACGTCGGTAGAAGTTCTCTCCCGTTACGGTCAGGTCCTCCGTAAAGAGGAGGAGGGGGTCGGTAATGCCGGCATACACGTTAATACCCTTCACGTTGAAGCTGGCACCTAAGTCCAGATAGTGGTAGGGGACTACGCTTCCCCAAACCAACCTATAGGCACCGGAATATCCGTAGCGCACCTGAATCCGAACCGGGCGCAGGTTCAGGCTCAACATCGCGTAAGCCGAAAGGTAATCGGAGGAGATGTCCTCGTACTCGTAGCGCATAGGAGATACGCTCCCCATGACTCCGACAAAACCCATAAGTAGGGCCTGAAAGGAGAGGTCAAGACCGTACTTCTTACCGTAGCCCTTTGAGGATATGAAACGGTAGAGCGTGACGTCGTAGCCCTCAAACTTGCTTTCCCTCACGTCCTGGACGTTTTCGGTTATATCGTAGTACGCCTCGGCCGATAGGGAAACAGGCCCGAAACTCCTGATAGCACCTAATTGCGCCTTGTAGTAGTACTCCGGGAGCAGGTTCGGGTTGCCGAGCTGAACCAAATACATAGTCTGCACGACGTATATCGGATAGATCATGTAGTAGGGTGGCCTCCATATCCTGCGGCTAAACGCGGCGTATATCTGACTGCCGGCTAAGAGCGTACTAACGTGGAGGGAGGGGAAGAGGTCCAGGCGGTTTATCTTTACGGAGTTCATGGAGCGGTCGGTGTATTCCGCCCTAAGCCCCAACCGGTAGTTGAAACGGGCTATCTGGGACGTGTAGAGTACGAAGGCGGAATGTATGTCCCTCCTGTAGTTCATGGTTTGGGGTGGTATGTCAGGGTAGGATATACTCCCCAAGGTCTTCGTCGTGTCCAAACTGGATCCTCTTGACGGGTAGAGCTTGAGACCTAACTTCAGGTTCTTCAAGGAGTACTTGAGGGATAGGTACCCACGGTAGGACTCCCTGTATCCCACGGTCTTTATTCCATAGCCTGTGGTGGTATCCACCAGGTAGCTTATAGCCCGGGGGCGGTAGGAGGCGTATATCTCAAGGTTCAGAAGACCGGATAGGAAGTTTTGGGTGTGGGTGAAAGAGAGGAAACCCATGGGTCTCCTCTCAAGCGATTTCGTGTAGAAGTTTCCCTCGCTTATCCCCTCTCTAACGGTTGGAATCTCTACGCCGTACTCGTTGAAGGATCCGCCCACCTCCAATATGGTGGCTGGGGTTTGAAAGCCGGTTGATAGCCTTAGAACTCTACCGTACTGGTCCCAGATACCTTTTACCTTCAGGGTGTCCCCCTCATACACCATGAGCTCGTTTCTGTTGAATTTTAAGGTGTTTCTCTGAGCCGAAACCTTCACGAAGTAGGAGACTTTATCAAGCGAAAGGTACGCGGCCAGATTTCCCTTTAGGGTACCGTGGCTGTTAGCCGTTACGTCCGTAGATAGACTGTAGCCTCTGCTGGGATGCTTCTTTAAAATTACGTTTATTATGGCGTTGCCTTCGGCGTCGTACTCGGCAGACGGGTTGGTTATCACCTCTATCCGCTCTATCTGCGAGGCCGGTATGTCCTTTAACGTCAGGTTCGTGGGATGCCCATCAACGAAGAGGATGTAGTTGGAGCTTCCCCTTATCTTTACGTTCCCCTGCATATCCACATCAATACCCGGAACGCTCCTAAGTACGTCCGAAGCGTTTCCCCCACGGCTAACCACGTCCGCCGATGGGGTTATCACCTTGCGGTCCACCTCGTAGCGCACCTTCTGGGGTGTGGCCTCCACCACCACCTCCTCTATCCTTATCGGCTGGGGCTTCAGGCTTATTTCACCTAAGTTCGTGTCTCCCTTCAGAGTAAGAGGGCCTATCCACTCCTTGCGGTATCCCACGAAGTCCGCCGAGAGTAGATACTCCCCGGGCCTGACCTTCTTCAGGGCAAAGGTGCCCTTCTCGTCCGTGTAGGTGCCGGTTATCCTGGAGGTATCTTTAGCATCGTACAGTATCACCACGGCGTAGGCCATGGGTCTTCCGCTCTCGCTGTCAATTACCTTGCCGGAGATCGTAAGTCCTACGATAGCGTTTATCATGTTTCAACCTCCTCGTTTCTCTCTAAGGTCACCCTTCTGTCAAAGTGGCTTTCGTACTCCTCCCCCCTGTGCATTATGACCACAAGGGTGGAACCTTTCGTCCTGTCAAATATGGCTTTCATAACCTCCGTTGAGCTTTCCCTATCCACGTTGGCCAAAGGCTCGTCAAGGACGTACGTGCTGGCCCTTTTGGAAAGTGCCAAGGCAACACCAAGCTTCTGCCTCTGACCTGCGGATAGCTCGTGGGGATACTTGTCCTTGAGGCCCTTTAAGGAAAATCGCTCCAGTAATTCCTCGTCTTTCACCAGCTCCCCCACCTTTAGGGGTGGAAACTCAACGGGCAGGGTTAGCGAGGATATACCTCCTTCGGGTAGAATCACCTTCCCCCGTGATGGCTTTAGGAGACCCGACATTATGTTGGCTAAGGTGGTTTTCCC
>CAYYQD010000094.1:0-3219 GCA_964473735.1 uncultured bacterium | reverse complement strand
AAGCGTACCGGTCGTACCCTTAGAGTACGACCCCGATATAGGCGCCGGGGACGTAAAGGAGGAGGACACCTTTCTTTGAATCAGAGACCCAGCTCCTCCCTCACCTCCCTCATGCCCTCAAGGGCCAGAGCGTAGAACTCCTCAAGGGATAGGTTCAGGAGGTCCTCGCAGCGTTTCATCTGCTCCCTGCTGGCACCCCGTGCGAACCCCTTTTCCTTAAAACGGCGAAGGAGGAAGGGTACGTCTATGGCGTCCAGACTCTTCTCGGGTTTTATCAGGGCGGCTGCCACAATAAAGCCGCTCGTCGGGTCCGCAACGTAAAGGGCCCTGTCCATCAGCGTCTTGAAAGGTACCTTCTCGTTATGGGCTAAGATGGCGTGCAGTACCTCCTCATCGTTGAAACCGTACCGGCGTAGCATTTCAACTCCCATCTCGGGGTGGTTTTCCGGATCCTCTTTCGTGTATTCGTAGTCTATGTCGTGCAGGAGACCGGCCAGCTCCCACCTACGTTCGTCCTCGCCGAAGTGTCGGGCAAGTCGCCGCATTATGCCCCCAACCGCTATCATGTGTTTGATGAGGTTCCCCCGTTTGATATGGGTACGGAGCAAACGTAAAGCTTCCTCCCTATCCATACGGAAAGTTTAAGGACGAGAAAGAAGGCGTATGGTGCAACGAAACCGAAACCACCCTCCCCTATCCGAAAGTCGGTACCTCCAGAACAGGGCACACGTTGGGCCGTCCCCGATAGGTCATCCGGAATCTCCGGGATAGCACGTCGTTCGGGTCCGTACCTCGTATGTGGCACCTGCCCCTCCGTACGGCGTATTCCCCGGTGCAGGAACGCTCCAACAACGAACCTCATCCCTTCGTTGAGAATAGGAACGGTTTATATCTGGATTCTCCTATAAGGTGTTTTATCAGTTTGTAGCACTCTAAACGGACGATCTGCTTTAGGGATACCTTCCTCTTTAAACGGCGGTGTTTGAGTGTCCCTTTTAGGAGGGTGTCGTACTCGCGCAGGAACACCTCCCTCCCCTCGTCGTTTAGGTACGTGAAGCTTACCTCCTCCCTGAAGTGGCTCTCGGTTATCTTTCCTGACTTTAACAGTTTTAAAATGAGACGGTCTGAAAATAAGGGTTTGAAGACCTCTGCTAAATCCAGAGATAGGGAGAACCTCCTCTCCGAAGGCTCGTGAAGGTAGCTAACGGTCGGTAAAAGCTGGGTCTGATATATCTCCTTTAGTACCGTCGTATATACCAGAGAGTTCCCGAAGGATATTAGAGCGTTTAAGGGGTTTTCCGGAGGGTGCCGGGTACGTCCTCCGAACGCCCATCCCGTCTCTTTTTCAAGGAAACGGTAGTACTCTTTACGGAAACGGGCCTCGGCCGACATCAACGTCTTTATATCGTTCGCATGCTCTACCTCCTTGAGGAAGGGAGAGACATCAATCGTGTGGGCTACTGTCCCCAGATTTTTCATAGAGCCCTTTACGAAGGCTTTGGCCAGATATAACCTCTTCTTCGGATCAAGATAGTGTTCCACCTGTTTGACTACCAAAAATCCGGATACGTTCCTCTCCCGCGGGTAAAAGGTCCCTATATACCAACCGTAGTAGTTAAAAAAGTGTATAGGCACGCCGTACTTATTGAGCAGATTGAGTAGCTTGGTGTTCAGAGAGACCTCACCGAAAACGTATATAGAATCAACGTTCTCCACGGGGATGAACTTCCTTTTACCCTCGTTTTCAAATATTACCGTATTCTCCCGTCGTCTTAGTCTTCCAGATGAGAGGATGTAGTACGTTTTACCCATAACAGAACTGGTAATAGGCGCACTTTCTACAGTAAGAAGCGTTTATTGGAGAGGGGGGTGTAGGATGGGATAGGACCTCCTCTATCTCCCTTAGAACTGCAGGTATGATCTTTTCGTCCTCCGGAGTAAGAAAGACCTTCTGAACGCGCCGGAGTCGTGGATAGCGTATTAGAGCGTACAGGACGTTTATACCTCTCCGTTTAAAGGCCCACATGTAATACTTGACCTGCAGTACGTGAGCCTTTTCAATGCTCCTTGATTTTTTGACTTCGTTGATCACCACTCCATTCTCCGAGGTTATGAAATCCACCTTTATACGTCCGAGGCTTATACCCTCTCCGCTCCTCTTCTCCCTTCTGTAGGAGATCTCATCAATGAGCCTCCCTATGGCCACGTGGTCGCTCTCCCACTCGTAGGTTATACCCTTAGAGAACAACCACAGCTTACGTTTGCAAACTTCGTAATACGCTACCTGAACTCCGGTATATACGATCTCCTCCGTCATATCATGTTGTCCGTCGGATCCTCTACGTCGGTTAGGATATACCTGTCATAGCGCGTGCGATCGTCAAAGACGTAAAGGATGATGCTATCCCGACTTCTATCCGCCTCGGCGAGTACCTCGGTTTTTAACCTCTCCAGACCGGAACGGGTTAGGTCCCCTTCAAACACTGACTTCTGAACGTGAGTTAGATATTTACGCACGATTTTACGTATCCTCGTCAATCTACGTTGATCCGAAGTGTCATCTGTGGCAACGTCATAAACTAAGATTACCCTCATTGTGAAAATTATACGGATGTAAAATATCTGTTGTCCTGCTTTTCCCCCTTATAATATCGGGGACGGGTATAAAAGCTGCGTAGGTAGAGAGGAGAAGGTAGCTCTCCGCCCTGGGAGAGACAGGCGTGGAAGGGCGGGGAGGGGTAGCCGCCGTAGAGCACCGGGGCGACGGGAGGGGGGGACAGGCCCCAGCGATGGCTGGGGGGTCGTTCCCGGAGGCGGCAGGAGTTTTGGTGGATTAAATCTCCGGGTGCATGCATAAATATGGAAATTGTTTAAGATGCATGACCGGAGGGTTGGGGAATTTTTGAGGGAAACGACAGGGTTTAAAGTCCATTTTTAACCCGCTTATCTCTGCGGTCCCCAATCTACCTTGTGGAATTTGAACCGCCTTGATGGTTCTATGGATATTAGCGCCGGAGACGGTCCCCAATCTACCTTGTGGAATTTGAACTCCGGGGGGATGGTGGGGTGCCCGAGCGGTCAAAGGGTGTCCCCAATCTACCTTGTGGAATTTGAACTGCCATAGACCCCGACGCCGCACGGGAATTGTGGGAAAGTCCCCAATCTACCTTGTGGAATTTGAACCAAGGATAGCGTCGGTGGTTTGTGGGGACATAGACG
>CAYYQD010000093.1:0-3447 GCA_964473735.1 uncultured bacterium | reverse complement strand
GTCAAATCTCGGATTTTCCGCACGCTCCGGCAGTATTAACTACCGAATAAATCGGAGTTTAACGCGTAAGTATCACTCTAAATGCGGATCCCGTGAAAGTAGTACGGTTAATATCCGTGCTTGGCCGGGGTCAACGCGAGAAATCCGTGAGTGGCCACATCCACCCTCATCCGGCATGGGACAGAAAAGGCCTTACTTCCACTTTTTAACGAGTGAGCGCTCACAATTATCCTTTGCAACGGTATGTGCAAAAGATTATTCATGGAATTATTGACGACTTTAAAGTTTTACGTTATGATGCCTCTCATAGCTCTGGCTCCGATCTTCTACGGTGAGGGAGAGATGGAGAGCTTCCCCGGAGGTATGAGGTTTCTACCCGGGCAGGTACAGGTCTCCGGGGTCAGAATACTCCTGAACAGACCGATCTCTCCGAAAGGTAGAGTGGAGACGGGTGGGTACGTATCTTTCCATGCAAGAGAGAGCAGGAGCTTCAGGGCCTACAGGCAGGTGGCGTACTACGACGTCTGGGAGGGGGCGGACCTCATCTTCACCCCCAGAGAGGATGGGAGTCTTGAGATGCAGATTTTACTGAAGCCCGGTGCCTCTCCCGAGGCCATAGCGCTGAGCTTCAACCCGCCTCCAAGGTACGACAGGGGAATTCTAAAGGTGGGTCCTCTCACGCTCGGGAACTTCCACGCCTATCAGGGTAGCGATGAGGTTGAGGTTTATCCCGTAATAGACGGGAACACCTTGAGGTTCCACGTACCGGATTACGACCCCGCCCGTCCTCTGGTGATAGACCCCGACCTGGGGGCCGTACCGCTGGCACGTCTCTTTGGAGGTAGCGGGGACGACTGGCCATCCAACGCCGACGTCATGGAGGTGGCACCGGACGGGACGATATACGTTGCCGGCTACACTTACAGCGGGGACTTTGACTTCGGATCGGCCTCCGGGTACGACACGGAGGGGGATACCCTGTGGGGGGACCTGTTTATACTCCGACTCAACTCCAGCCTACAGATCCTATCGGCCACGTACGTGGGCCTACCCGATGAGGAAGACCTCGGCAGCGACTGGATCTCCCATATCGGCCCTGCCCTCGCCGTAGATTCGTCGGGGAACGTCTTCATAGCCTTCGGCCATAGGGATTTTCCCGTACCTCCCGGAGGTTATCAGGATACCTCCAGTTCAAACTTAACGAGGGATGTGGTAATACTCAAACTGGACCCCGATTTGACCACAATAACAGCCGGAACCTACTTCGGAGGCACGAACACCGACTGGACTTTGGGGGACGACGACCCCTTAAGGATGGAGGTCACCCCTTCCGGAAAGGTGGTGGTGGTCGGAAGGACGGAGTCGGACAACTTGCCGGCCAGTGGTGGGGCCGTACCGACACCACCCTCACCCGACAGCTCCAACGGCTTCGTGGCCATCTTCAGCAACGACCTCTCCACCCTCCTGGGATGTACCTACTTCGGCACGTCCATGAACGACTTCAACAACGGCGAGAGGTGGGTGGGGCTGGCAGTAAGCCCTTCCGAGGAGATATACGTATCCTTCACGGCCAAAAGCGGAGACCTTCCCGTTGTCGGAGGTCGGCCCTACGCCGGAGGCCCGAGCGATATATACGTCGTGAAGTTCTCATCGGACCTCTCCACCGTACTGGCCAGCACCTATCTGGGGGGAAGCTCCCTTGACGGCTGGACCTTTAACGTCACCGTTCCTATGAAGATAGACGGTGATGGGAACTTAGTGTTAGCGAGTACAACGCACTCCAACGATTTTCCTGTGGTCGGTGGGTACGACAGTACCTTGGGCGGGGGACTGGACGCCGTCGTGGTGAAGCTTTCGTCTGACCTGAGTACTATCCTCGCCTCCACTTACCTCGGCGGAGATACCACGACCAACACAAGCTGTTTCATAACCGGTTTCAGCGAGGCTCCGGCCGACCTTGAGATAGACGACAACGGCTTCATATACGTGGGAGGGGGACTGTGCCACGTACCGAACTTCCCGACATCTCCATCCGCTTACGACAGGGACTGGGGAGGGGATCAGGACGGATTCGTGGCCAAGCTCTACCCGGATCTGAACCTCCTCAGGGCATCAACTTACTACGCGTGGCCCGGCCATCAGGAGATAACCTCCCTTGAGCTGCTGCCGGACGGCCGTCTAATAGTTCTGGGCTTCGCCGACAGCAACGCCGTCTCCGGATTTCCCTGGGAGGGTTTCTCCGGTTCCCCTTACGGCGGAGCGGACATCTTCCTGGCGATATTTGAAAACTCCACCGGCGTATCCGAGAGGACGGTGGTATCCGATGAAGAGGTCAGACTCACACCGGAGGGTTTCGTGGTCAAACTCTCCCGGAGTGCCTACGTCGGGTGGGACCTTTACTCGTACGACGGCAGACGTACCGAAGGCGGTACCTTAGGCTTCGTACCTGCGGGCGAGTACAGGGTGGTTCTGAAGGAAGCGGTCAGGGGGGTGTATCTTTTGAAGTTACGCGTCGGAAAAAAGGTGTATGTCAGGAAACTTCTGCGGTAGGAATGAGGAGGTAAGGTATGAGGAGGGCCCTGATTTTTATCGTCTTGGGTGTATCTTCGTGCGTTCCGGGGATAGGAGGTGGATGTCAGAGCAGGATAGCCGAAAAGGTGGTGGAGAAGGCCGTAGAGTCTTCTGTAAGCAAGGAAGGGGGGAAGTTAGACCTAAACTTCGGAAGCGTCCCCAAAGAGGTGAGGGGGCTCCTTCCCCCCGGCTACGAGGTTAAGGTGTCGGTGAGAGACGAGAAGGAGGGCGGCTACTTCGTGGCCGGTGTGGTCAGGAACACCACCCAGCAGAAGCTGGAGGAGTTCTACACGAAGAAGTTGGGACAGCCGGACCTACGCTCCACTACCGGAAGCCAGCTTCTACTACACTGGAAGGAGGAGGGTGTAGGGGTGGCTATAAACGGCAAGTCCGGTAGCATAGAGGTTATCATCACCAGACGAGCCGGTACCATCTAAAGAGCCGGGCGGAGGCAATTACTGGCGGGGTAGTTCAGTAGGGTGTCAGGGTAAAGTCGTACAGAGTTGGCCGAACCCGTCTTTTTACGGTTTCTTCTCCTATTTTCCTGCGGTCAGCTGAGCAATCCTTCCACCATTTACGATAAGTTTGCATTCTTGGACGTGGAATCCACGTTAAAATCTCTATCAATGGAATACCCAAACTACGAATCCCTCCGTTGGTACCCCGGATATGGGTTAAACGATACAGACACCTCTCCGATAAAAAAACGGCTCCCGTTGAATGGCCACGACCTCCGGGCCATGGTCTTTTTGGCGTTGCTGCGGATCGTTTTATCCTCTCCTCCCCTTTATAATACCTACTTCAGGCGGGCGTAGCTCAGGGGTAGAGCACCAGCTTCCCAAGCTGGGGGTCGCGGGTTCGAATCCCGTCGCCCGC
>CAYYQD010000092.1:0-3644 GCA_964473735.1 uncultured bacterium | reverse complement strand
CTTCTTTAATGTTCTTCAGGTTCTCCTTAGAGATGAACACTATGTCCGGCTGTACCACAACCCTCTCCCCCAAGATCACGTCAAAGGGGGCGTAGAGGACTTTTCCTAAACCATGCCTTTCAGCGAACATCCTCATAACAAGCCAGATCCTTCCGGAAACCTCCTGATGTATAAATCCCGGTGCCGGCATTCTCTCCAACCTCCCGTTTATTAACTCGTACCTTCCCTCTTGAGTGCTGCGAAGGTAATCTTCGTAAGTCCAGACTTTCTCCTTTGTCCTCTCTGCTACAGATCCCTTCATCCTTTACCTCCTGCGGTATTTTAAGGCTGGAATAGGACTACTCCTTGGGACACAAGGCCGGGCAACGCCGTTGAAAGAAACCTCTCAACGGTATAATCCCCTTCGTATGTACCTGTACAACACCCTAACCGGTAAAAAGGAGAAGTTCGCACCCTTAAGGGATAACACCGTCAGAGCCTACGTCTGTGGCATGACCGTACAGGACAGCCCCCACATCGGCCACATGAGAGTATTCACCGTATTTGACGCCCTCTTCCGTTTCTTCAAGGCCCTGGGTTGGGAGGTAAAGGCTGTACAGAACTTCACGGACATAGACGACAAAATAATATCTAAGGCCAGGGAAGAAGGCATAGACTGGCGGTTCTTAGCAGACAGGTACGAGATGGAGTACAGGGAGGTGGCCCGCAGGATGAACTTCCTACCCCTGATGCACCCAAGAGCCACCCAGCACGTACAGGAGATCCTTGAGATGATACAGGCGATAATGGAAAGGGGATACGCCTACGAGAGCGGGGGCAACGTGTGGTTTTCCGTCCGTAAGTTCGCCGAAGATTACGGATACGGGAAGTTGGCAAAAATGTCCCTTGACGAGATGATGGCCGGGGCGAGGGTGGAGCCCGACCCCACCAAGAGGGATCCCCTTGACTTCGCCCTCTGGAAGGCTCACAAGGAGGGGGAGCCCTACTGGTACAGCCCCTGGGGGAAGGGGAGACCCGGATGGCATATAGAGTGCTCCGCCATGTCCAGTAAGCACTTAGGCCTTCCCCTTGATATACACGGTGGAGGGAGGGACCTCATCTTCCCCCATCACGAGGATGAGATAGCCCAGACCGAGGCGGCCACGGGTCAGACCTTCGCCCGCTTCTGGATGCACGTAGGACTCCTGACCTTCCGTGGGGAGAAGATGTCCAAGTCCCTCAAGAACTACTTCGTGGCGAAAGAGGTCCTTGAGGATTACTCTCCGGACACCTTAAGGTACCTCCTCCTCTCCGCCCACTACCGCAGCGATTTGGAGTTCTATCCGGAGAAGCTCCAGGAGCACGCCAGAGCGGTCGCCCGCCTAAGGGATGCCCTGTCCGACGTACCCGAAGACGTGGGGGAGGACGAAGGTCTGAAGGACGAGATCTACGGAGCCTTAAAGGACGACTTCAACACCCCGGAGGCCTTCGGTCTAATCTTTTCCGCCCTTGATAACCCTACACCGACGAAGCTACGGACCGTCAGGGGGGTTCTGGATACGCTCGGCTTCCGTCTTACGGATAGCGGTAAGGACGACACCCTCCAGAGGCTGGTCAGACTCCGGGAGGAGGCCCGCAAAGAGAGGAATTACAACTTAGCGGATCGTATAAGGGACGTCCTGAAGATGGTAGGGGTGGAGCTCATGGACCTACCGGAGGGGACGAAGGTACGTAAGGTCAGGTGAGAAAGTAGCGCTCCCTCAGTACCTTGAGGGTGGCGTCTATCATTCCCTTGAAGAGGAGGTCTGCTTCCCTCTCGCGTCGGAGGTCGTCCATGGCCTTTATCTCCTCCCCCAGCCTCCTTATCTCCTCCGCACCTGCGTAGTCTTTAAAGCGCTCGTAAAGGCCCACGTGGGCGTCTTTCTTCACTATGGCCTCTACGCCGTCTAAAACCTGCCTGTGGGCAGTACCCTCCCATATAGGCAGTATCATGGCCTCCCTTAGGAGCCTCTCGGCCGGATACTCCTCCAACACCCCCATACCACCGTGCACCTCCATGGACCACTTAGCCGCCTTAACCGAAACCTCGGCCGTCCAGTACTTGGACATGTGGGCTATAAGACGGAAGGTATGGTAAGCCTTAGAGTACTTAGGTTTCTCCAGATATACCCCATCCAAGGCCTCAACGGACTCCCATGCGAGGACGAAGGCCTCCTCAACCTCCCGCGCCACGTCCTCAAACTGTCTTTTTAGTAGAGGGTGATCGTTTATATAACGACCGAAGGCCCACCTCCTCTTAGCGAAGTTCATAGCCTCAACCCACGACCTGTGCGCTAAGGCCACACTTCCGACACTGTTGGCCACACGGGAGACGTTCAGGGCTTCAAGGATGAGGTATATACCCCACTCCGGTCTTCCAAGCAGGTATGCCTCGGAGTTTCTAAGCTCTACCTCCCCCGTGGGCACGGAGCGGGTCCCTATCTTGGGTTTAATCCTCCGTACCAGATAGTTTAAGGAGCCGTCCCTTCTGTACTTAGGCAGCAGGAAGAGGGCGAGGCTCCTGACCCCCTTCGGCTTTCCCTTTATCCGGGCGGCCACCACGGCCACCTCGGCCCCCACGTTGCTGGCGAAGTACTTCTCGCCGTTCAGGATCCACACTCCGTTTTCCGAAGGTTCCGCTATGGTCTCCACCGTGTTTCCCAGGTCGGACCCTCCCTTCACCTCCGTCATCCACGTGGCCCCCTGCCATATCTCACCCTCCGTCGCTATCAGATTAGGTAGATACCGTTCCTTTAGATCCTTAGAGCCGTACTTGTAGAGGGGTAGGGCGGTTGAAATGGAGACCGTGTAGGGACAGTACACCCCCGGATCGTAAAAGGAGGTTATGTAGCCCAGAACGTAGAAGGGTTTAAGGCTGTTCTCCCGAAAAGCCCTCCCTACTACACCGGCCCTGTACCCCGCGTAGAGCATATCCCAGTACTCCGGAGGATAGAGCAGCTCGTCCACACGATTTCCCCACCTGTCAAACATACGCAGCTGTACCGTCCCCATCCGGTCTATGGCTTCGGATACGTACCTCCATCTCCTCTCCCACTCCTCCTCGTACCGCAGGTCCTCTCCTCTGACCTCCACTCCGAAGCGTCGCAACATCTGAGATGGCAAATCCGGAAGCATAGGGCGAATTGTACGGTCGTAAAGGAATACCGTGGAATAAAGATCCACGTAAAATTTATTCGTATCTTCATCCGCTACTATTTGGGCGTTGTTGTGCCAGACGCTCTCGTACCGTATGCTATACGATTTATACGTGGGGGTCCCGGGTACATTTTCGGCCTTCACATCGGTGAAACGGTCTCACTTCTCCCGATTCTATACCCAGAGTGGTACCGCGTCTTCTACGGTACAGGAGGAAATGAAGCAACCCGGCCGGGAAGATACGCGAATTTATATCGTACAAATAGCGAGCATTACGGTATCTGAAAAACGTTATAATTCTGAAATATTTTCTATCAAAATTCACTTATAGTCGTATAATTTGAATATAAAGCCACAAGTATCACCAAAGATATAATGTGCAATTATCTCTCAATATCCTGACTTCTCTGCGTTAAAATAAACGTTCAAAAAGCAAGAAGGAGGTTAGGAGATGTTATGGATCATCGCGC
>CAYYQD010000091.1:0-3743 GCA_964473735.1 uncultured bacterium | reverse complement strand
CTTTCCCCTCCGCATGAAGACGGTATTCTAAGGGAGTCGTTCCTGCGATGTTAAAGTTTATGACACTCACTTACCGTACGGTGAAGCGGCTCTATTTTCCTATTACCGGGCGATGCGTCCGGCTGCGTCAAGGGTGGGACGTGCCGGTTATTTTGAACTTGAACGTACATGGGATGGGGTACCACTTTGGGTATAAAACTCAGGAAAGTGGTGCCGACTTATCCCTCTGCGATGACGACCCCGAGCATCTACACATCATTGACTGGGTCCGTATATCCGGTGAGTGTGAAAGGGGTAGCAATTTGCGATATAGATCCCACCATACCCCACAGAGCATCGGTGTTGTAGAACGGTCTCTCTTTACGATGGGAGAGGTAGGTATCACTCTGGGCATAAAATCCGGGGAAGTGGTACCGCCTTTGCCAACAATTCGGTTGGTTCCGTACCCCCTATTGTGAGTGTTTGCGGGCATAGTACTCTGTCGGAGATTGAAGGCCCCACGTGGCCAGATAGATGGAGAAAATCTCCCATCGGTTAATGCAATTCGCACCGGATGTTAGCGAGTCTTCTGACGTTCGTCCAATAATCCGGGAAACAGAGGAATGGACTGTGGTATCACTCTGGGTATAAAACCTGAAGAAGTGGTACCATATCTGTACAGGTTCGGCCGCCTCCGTATCCCTTTATTAAGGGGATGATTTGATTCCGGGCGGTTGGACGTTTAAATATCCCAAGAACACCAGCGAACCTGATACTCGTCCGGCAGATCGTCCGATGGAGTGCCTCCTATCTTTGGGACATGGGAAAATAAAAAGTAGCGGTGCAGTACGGGAACACCTAAACCCGCCGCTTTCCCAACGTATACCTCTTTCAGGCGTACGCTCACCTACAAAGATGAACGTCTAAAAGCTTCTTGAGAATTTTAACGAAACCTGCCAGAACAGGTGTTCGTTCTCGTACCTGCGCATGGCAAGGACCTCACCGCCGACGAACACGGAGCGCACACCGACGGCCTCCCCCTCGGGCTTGATGTCGTAAGAGGCCCCTATATCCACGTCCCCTATACGCACGATGGGTATCCATCCGGATGTGTATATGTCCAGTCCCCTGGTCAGCCGATAATATACCGCGCTATCACTTACGTATCTTCCCCTGTCCCACATCCTTATCCTGAAGGAGAACTCACTCCTTCCCTCGTAAGATATTTCCCCGTCAAGGTACCTGTAAAGGGAGTTATCTTCGGGTTTGAAACGGTACAGGGTGTATATGGCGGATATCTCCGACCCCAGCGTTATCCCGGGCAAGGTGCGATAGGCTCCGAGTACGTAGCGCACGAGGGTTCGGGTGTCGGACGATCTGCTCCTGTGGAGGAGTACGTGATCCTCTCGCCTCCTTTTGAGATATACGTTCGTACCCTTTAGGACCATCTCCCCACCTACGAGTATGTCGCGATACACCTTAGAGCGATTCCGGAGGACCCCGGTATATACGCTCAAGGTTCGGTGCGCGCTCAGGTTCAGCTTGAAAATGCCGAGTACGAGAGGGTTGTACTCAAATACGCTCCTCTCCTCCACCCCCACAGGGATGGAGGTGTCCCTTAGACCGACGTAATTATAACGGCTAAGCCTTCCTTCCACCTTCAGGTTATGTGTAATGAGAGGTTGAGGTACGGACACCTCTATACGACCGTGGAGGCGGTAGGTGGTGTAGCTCTTCATGGGGGTCAGGGGGTACTCCCTTCCAGAGTATCCCACGTCCAGTGCGTATCCGATGGCCTCCCAGACCCCGCCCTTCAGGTAGGGGGAAACTTCGTAAGTTATGAGGTCCTCGGAGTAGGAGGGTAGCCTGTAGTGAGCCCTCTCGTAAGAGGATGTAAGACCTAAGGTCTGTTTCCTTAAAGTTATGTAGGGGGTAAGTCGGACCTCCCCGTATCTCAAGAGGGGACGGATTTCCCCCGTCAGCTTTAGCACCTTACCTCTGTAGTTCAGGGTTAGACCCGAGTTGTTCACGTAGTTTTGCCCGACTATTAGCCTGCCGTCTCCCCCTACGACCCAGTTCCCCCGGGTGTATCTCAAACCGAGGGAGTACTCCCCGGCAGAGGACGAGCGTATGTTCTCCCCGTAGACCTCCCACGGGTTGAAGGTATAGGAGTAGGCGAGCTTCTGCGTGCGCTTCCCTATTGAAGAGGAGGTGTAGTCCTGCACCATGACGTAGTAGCCCTGACCCTGTAGCAGTGCGTCCGTCCATCCGTAGTTGTCGTAGAAGTAGTGAGAGACCTCTAAAACCCCGAACAGAGACCTATTCTATAGAGGAAGTGCCGGTTTATAATCGCCCCCTATGAAGGTGGCAATCCTGCTTGAGGACCTCTTTGATGAGAGGGAGTTCATATATCCGTACTACCGTCTTCAGGAGGCGGGGTACGAAGTCCTCGCCGTGGCGCCTGAGGTCGGGACGTACAGAGGTAAGTCGGGGCTTGAGATGAGGGCCGACGCTGCGGTCTCAAGCGTTTCTCCCGAAGACTTCGTAGGGCTGGTAATACCGGGTGGGTACGCTCCGGATCGCCTCCGCAGGTACCCCGAAGTACTTGAGTTCGTGAGAGGGATGAACGATTCCGGGAAACCTATAGCCGCGATATGCCACGCCGGATGGGTCCTTATAAGCGCGGGTGTGGTGAGGGGACGCCGTATGACGGGCTTTTTCGCCATAAAGGACGACCTCATAAACGCCGGGGCGCATTACGTGGATGAGCCCGTGGTGGTGGATGGGAACCTGATAACGAGCCGGCACCCCGGAGACTTAAAGGTGTGGATGAAGGAGTACCTGAAGCACCTCCCACGGCCTTAAGGGTCCTTCAATCCCAAGAACCTTAAGTACCCTTCAAAGGTTGGACGGTTGGGCTTATGGATCACTATCTCAACCCTACGGTTAAGACGGCGTCCTTCGGGAGTTAGATTAGAGGCCACAGGAAAGTTTTCACCGTAGGCTTCCACAACTATCCTGTCTCTGGGTATTCCGCGCTTTATGAGATATTGTGCTATCGTCTTCGCCCGTCTCTCCGAGAGCCAAGTGTTGTATTCCTCATCTCCCCTGCTATCGCTATGGCCCTTTAAAACGATGGTGATGTCGGGATCATCCTTAAGAAGTTCAAGGATAGAGGTCGCTATGGAATCCAGAAGGGAGAGGGATTCGTAGATCCTCGTGTAAGAATCGCTGGCGAAGTGAACGGCTACACTCTTACGATCACGGTACCAGCAAACCTGTAATCTCCCTCCGAACCTTTTGAATATTCCGTGCGGGGTGAAGGCTCCTTTATCCAGAACGGTCCGAAGGGTTGGTATCCGGCCTCCATCATCGCTTCGGCAAACTCTTTTTGAGCCTTTTGCAAACGTTCCCACCGATATCCAGCATCCCGCAGGTCTCGGTTGATATTCATATCACCGAAACTTCCCATCATAAATATATTATAAATCCGGATAGGGATTACGCTGGAGCGTAAGGTCGTGATACGCGCGAAGGTTTAGTCAGAACAGCTGGGGGTATCACTTTGGGTATAAAATCCGCAAAAGTGGTACCGATGCTATCCTCCGGTACGGTTAAACGTTATCGCTCCGGGTACGCAACACCGCTTAGGCTTCTATGCTGAATAGTAAGACATCCCGTGCGGATGCCATGAGTGGGAAAATTTTTAAAGCGACGGCCGAATGTGGCCCACAGCTCCGTTTCTCGCTCATTCAGTAGAAGAT
>CAYYQD010000090.1:0-3832 GCA_964473735.1 uncultured bacterium | reverse complement strand
GGGTATAAAACTCAGAAAAGTAGTACCGATAACGGCGGGAGTGTTTGCTTTCTCACCCCTTCAGAATATCACCAGACGACCTTTTCTCAACCGGCCATTCCTATCCGTCCTCCTGCCGCTTACGTCGTAGGTGGGTCCATCGTACTCTTTATCCGGGCTGGCTCTTAACCTTTCGTTTATCCCGAGGGAGGACAGTACCTTCCCCCTGCCTACCGGTGATGTGCCGGAGTAGGAGAAGGATCCCTTATAGACCACCGTTTCAACGCTGTCAAGCATGACCTTGGTTATTCCGAAGTCGGGCACGTAGTAGTAGGACCTGTACTCCGTGAGTAGCAAGGAATCTGGGGAAAGGGAGGAGGTCATCACTACCTTACTGTGAAGGGTGAGTACCACCTTAACGTTCCCGCCCATGCCTCCGACTACGGCGTCCGTGCTCTCCACCACGGCCGTTGATGGCCTGTAGATTATCGTATCGCTCACGCTGTCCCTGTCAAGGTCGGGTACGGGTACGGGGGTGTTCATGGGCAGGAGGCAATCGTTCCAAGCCTCCCAAGTGTCCCCCGTCGCCGCGCTGTACTTAGCGAAGCGGTACTGAAGGTCGTGATAGTAGCCGTCTCCGGCCCAGACTAAGGCAGAGTCCAGCACGGTGTCGCGCGTGATGGCCAGCTTAACCATCTTGCCAGAGACGTCGGTGCAGGAGCCGTACAGGGGCAGGTTGTAAATGGCCTTTACGCTGTCCCTCTCCGGTTGCCCGCCGGGTATCCGCACGTAATCCCAGAAGTTCCCGGCACTCAGACCTAAGTATGCTAACATGGTGTAATTTTAAGGACGTTTATGAAGGTGTTGGGCTACTCCTTGGCGGGCCCCACGTGTATGGGGCAGCTGTCCTGCGGCACCTTCCCCGCCCAGAACATCTCGTTAGTCTTCTCCGGGCACGATGGCCTCGCCAGAAGCAGGCTCTCCTTACAGAGGGTGGCGAACTGGAAGGGACCCTTGAGGTTAAAGTGGCGGGGCTTGAGCCCTTTGTGGGCCTGTGTCATGAACTTCGCCCATATAGGTACCGCCAGCTCCGACCCCGTTGCCCCCGGGAATATCACCCTGAGGGAGTCGTACCCCACCCAGACCCCCACAGCCATGTAGGGTGAGAACCCTACGAACCACGTATCCCTGTAGTCGTCCGTCGTCCCGGTCTTCCCGGCAGCCTGTATCACGGCGTTGTTCCAGCCGTAGAAACGGGAGTTAGAGGCCGTTCCACAGCACACCACGTAGGTCAGGGCGTACGTACTCATCCTTGCGACGTTCGGGTCCAGCACCTGAACTAAAACCGGACGGTTCTCCTCCAGTACGTTCCCGTAGGCGTCCTCTATGCGGGTTATGAAGTAAAGGTTAGGTCTCTTTCCTTGATCCATCAGGGTTGAAACCGCCCTTACCATGTCCCACACCGTCACCTCAACCCCCCCTAAGGCCATAGAGGGGAAGGGTTTTATCGGGCTGGACACCCCCATCTTTCTGGCTATCTCGGCCACGTACCACGGTCCCACGTCAAGGGTGAGCTTCACGGCGGGGACGTTCTTGGATAGGGCGAGGGCCCGGCGCAGGGTAATAAGGCCCTCGTACTTCCCGTCGTAGTTCTTGGGTGCCCATATCCTGCCCATGTCGTCCATCATCTCAATGGGCTCGTCCCTTATGGAGTCCCCCGGGGACCATCCCTTGGAAAACGCCGCCGTATATACGAATATCTTAAAGGCCGACCCCGGCTGTCTGCGGGCCTGACGTACCCTGTCAAACTGCGAGTGCTGAAAATCCCTGCCTCCAACGTAGGCCAGTATCCCACCGGTGGTATCCACGGCTAAAAGTGCAGCCTGAAGGTACTTCGGTTTCCCACCCTTGTACTCGGCGTAGGTGGGCTTTAAAAACCTCTTCCACTTCTTCTCGTAGTTGTTGAGGGAGGTGCGCACCACACCCACGGCTATCCGCTGGAGGTCAAGGTCCAGAGTGGTGTATATCTTTCCCCCTCCCTTATAGAGGAAGTTCTCGCCGTACTTGTCTATGACGTACTGACGCACCAGCTCGGCGAAGTACGGGGCATCTCCACCGAAGGTGGTCTTGGGCCTTGGGCGGACCTTCGGAGGGTGGGCTACGAGGCTATCGTACTCCCTCTTCGTTATAAAGCCCTCCCTGTACATCCTCCACAGGACGACCCTCCTCCGGCGGTCGGCGAGGTCCGGATGGCGGTAAGGGGAGAAACGGTTGGGGTTCTTGGGTATTCCGGCCAGCAGGGCCGACTCGTTCACGTCCAGGTCCTTCGCGTCCTTACCGAAGTAGAACTTAGCGGCGGACTGGACCCCATACACACCTTCGCCGAAGTAGATCTGGTTCAGGTATCGCTCAAGGATCTCATCCTTCGTAAATGTTGCCTCCAGCTTCAGAGCGAGGGCTAACTCCTTTATCTTCCTGCTCAGCGTCCTACGGTGGGTCAGGAACATGTTGCGGGCCAGCTGCTGCGTGATGGTGGAACCTCCCTGACGGACCCTCATGGATAGGATATTTACGAGCATGGCTTTAAACGTTCTTTTCAGGTCCACCCCCCAGTGCTTATAAAATCGTTTATCTTCAAGGGCTACGAAGGCCTTACGGATTTCGGGGGATATGCGCGATAGGGGAACGTACTCCCTCCTCTCCTCGTAGAACTGGTAGATCACCCTTCCCTTTCGGTCGTAGAGTGTCGTGGCCTGGGGAGGTTTAAAGGCCTCTATGCGCTCAATATCCGGGAGGTCGGAGGAGTTAATGACCAGAAGCACGACCAAACCTAAGAAGGCCAGAGCGACCAAGACAAACGCTACAATCCCAGCGCTCAACAGGAGTCGTACCTCGCGTTTCAGACTATCCAATCCTCTTATTCTAACGCTGCTTCTCCATGCACCCCGGGACTTTCATTCGTGCAAAGGGGTTGCATCTGCACCCCGCTCGGGTGTAAAATTCCCTCAATCATGATGATTGCGCTTTTAGGATGGGTTGTTCAACCTGTCATAAACGATACAGTTTATGTAGGGGATACGTGCCTCGGAACTGCGGTTGATTCCGCACTTATGGGCGTGCCGTCGGCCTACGCCTGCGCCGACGTGATGTTCATGTTTGACCGCACCGGTTCTATGGGAGGCGAGCTGTCCTACGCGGTGGCCAACGCTACTGCCATAATGGACTCTCTGATGTCCTCCATACCCGACGTCAGGTTCGGCGCCGCCTCCCACGCCGACTATCCACATTATTACGATCATTGTGGATACAGCTCTACCTATGGATCCGGTAGCGATTACCCCTACAGACTTGATCAACCACTGACCTACGACACCGCACTGGTACATTCGGTCCTCTCCTCCATATCCAGCACCCTTTCCGGCGGCGACGGTCCGGAGAGCTACGCTCGCGCCCTCTGGGAGATGCTCCACGACGGGGGTATAGGCTGGAGGTCGGAGTGTGCCCGTTTCGTCATCTTCTGGCTGGACAACATACCCCACGCCTGCGACCTGAACGACCCGAGCCGCCCCTACTCCTACAACACCGGTGTGGACCCGGGAAGGGACGCTTCGGCCGGAACCTCCGACGACATCCTCTGGTACCCCCTCCTCCGCGACCTGCGTACCAACGGTATAACACCCATAATAATGGTGAGTGCCGGATATACCGCTTATCTGGACGCGTGGCAGTACTGGATGAGCGACACCCTGGCCAACGGCATAGCCACCATAAGGGGATCCGCCATAGCCCGCCAGATAGACTCCATAGTCGGAGCCACGTCCCTGACCGTAGATTCCCTGTGGCCCGTCGTCCG
>CAYYQD010000089.1:0-3973 GCA_964473735.1 uncultured bacterium | reverse complement strand
AGAGGAAGAGGGCAAGGCGAAGGAAGATAAAACGAAAGAAGAGACGAAAGAAGGGGACACATCGGACACATAGGATAAGTTTTCCACGATAGCCTGTGGGTTTGCTCCCACGTATGTTTGGTATATCATTGTAGATGAATTCGGATAAACTCGTAAAGATTCCCACAATGTTAAAGCCGTACACGACCGTAATATCAACGTACTATGCTGACCGTAAGGTGCCCATCATGCGGAAGCTACGACGTGATACAGCAGGGACACTCACTTGACAGAGTGAGGTTTAAATGTAAAAAGTGCGGTACCAACTTCTCCTTTTCCGTACCTTTACCCAACCACGAAAAAAAGGGGAAACGACTTAGTACGTACAAAAAGGCCCTTATCCGTGCCGACCACATTCTGAACATGAGCTACACCGAGATCCAGATGAAGTACGAGATAACCCGCCGTACCTTAAGCCGTATTCTTAAGGAAAGCGACGGGGGAAGCCTGTTATACGTTTGGAGGAGCTTTGCGTACCAGAGGATACGCTCCTACCGTCTCCCGAGGCAAAGGTTCCAGAGGGTTAAACTGCAGGCTCTGATGGGGGAGGAGCTGGAAAAGGGATACCTCCGTCAGGGCTATGGATTCCCGGGTATGGACCTCCGAAATGGCAAGGAGGCGTTCGTTGAAAACTGGAGGAGGTACAACCTCCAGCTGGCTAACCGCAGGTTAGAGGAGCTCCTATCCGCCCTTGAGATGATACTCTCCGTAGGTGAGGAGGAATTTTCGGAGATACTATCTGAATACGAAGGGGATATAGACCCGGAAAGCGTTGAACGTCTCTACCGGGCCCTTGACACCTTGAGGTCCGCGGGGCGCAAGCTGAAGCTGGTGGGGATATCTATGGGCAGAGCTCTGGAAAGGACCTTTGATCAGCTGAAGGTCATGCTGGTGATAAGACCGGGGGACTACGTTCTGATACCCGGATTTCCACACCACGGGGCCTTCACCCTGGTGGAGGTGGTGTCGGGGTACGATTTCCAGCCCATAGAGGTTGAGGGGTACGAGGACTTCGGCCACTTCGTAAGAGTAAGAAAGTTAGGAGAGTTCTACGTCAAGTTTGAGGACCTGGAGACACTCAGTGAAGGATACCGCAGAGAGGTCCAGATCCTTTACGAATTCCTGGTCGGGGGGCGTAGAACCACACTTCGCCCGTTTATAGACATCGTGGAGCCTAAGATGAAGGAGATATACGGACACGTAAACAAGTTGGTGAAAAGTTTGGAGGAAGATAACCGATGAAAGGCGGAAAGTATGCCCAGAGTTATACCGCAATAACACCGTAATATTCCCCCGCATGGGAAAAAAGGAGGAAAAACCATGAAAGGCTTAATGTACTTTCACCTTGAGACCATGGAGGGACGTCGCCACGCTCTCGGTGACGTGGAGATAACTCTGGAGCCCCTGAAGACCCGCGAGGACCTTAAAACCCTGTTAGGTATCGTCCTCCCTTCGCTGAAGGACGATGTGGTGGAAAACCTGTGGGTATTCCTGCACTCCCTGTACGATTACCCGATAGGCGACCGCGTGGTCGTGGATGTGGGAAACTACCACGAAGGTTTAGACCTGGATATAACGGTATGGCAAGAACACCGGCCCCTCGTTCGTATGTCCTTTGAGGAGAATAGTATGCCGTACGAGAGGTTCTCCTCGCTCGTTAAGATGAGTCTCCCACACCTGCCGGAAGGGAGAGATGAGGCGCTCTGGAAGGGGGTCACGGGCCTGTTCGCGGCGCTAAAGACCCTGGGGTACGAAGACCTTCGTGTGAAGATGGGTGTGGAGAAGAAAGGCAGGAGAAAGATAAAGATAAGGAGGAGATAGCCATGTACGTGTGCGCGAGGTGCGGCAACAGGAAAAGCAGACCTGTGGCGGGGCGTTGCCCCGGTACGAACCTACCCCACGAGTGGATAAGGGCGGGCAAGCGCTACCAGTGTCGCTTCTGTGGTACCCGTAAGAGCAATCCGGTCAAAGGGATATGCCCTTCGCGCCGCGGTACGGACGACCCCTACCACCTCTTCGCCGTGATAGAGTAGGAGGCCGTCATGAGGGAAAGGGCCTTTATATCGGCGTTGGTGCTTTTGGCAGGATGTACCTCCGGCGGGTCTCTAAAGTTCGGCCCCGAGGGCGAGTTAGTGGGAAAGATGGCCGACGCCGTCTATATCCTTGGCTCCGCCAACCCCTCTTTCCGCTGGACGGACCTGAGAGACCGTATAGCCTACGACCTGAAGGAGGGCAAATCCCCCCGGAGGATAGCCTTGGGCCTCCTCAAAGAGGGGAGCGACCTGAATAAAGTTCTGAACCGGAGCATCTACCTACCCATAGCGAGGGTCTTCTCTGGAAACGAGTACCTCATAGAGGACGGGGACGAGACCGTAGCCGCCGTCTCCTGCGCGTGGACCCTATCGGAGGGAATCAGGGACTCGGTGAATGCCATGTTAAGTCGGAACAAGTACGAGGCCATAGAAAACATGCAAAAGGGCCTGGTGCAGTACGTGTTTAAGGTCCTATCCTCGGACGACCCCGACGCCCCCATAAGGGCCACGGCCGGGGCCATGGCCTACTCCTGCTTCCACGCCATGGCCGAGGAGAAGGGGGAGGTTAAGCTCCCCTTCAGCGTGAGCGCCTTCTACTACTTCTTAGCCGAGAACCGACCCGAGATCCTGTCCAAAATAGAGCAGGTTTTCCCGAAAGAGGAGGGAGAGGCTGAATGATCTGGGTAGTGGCCATGGCCTTTGAGAAGGACGTATTCGGACCCGACGCCACGGCCGACACTTCAACCTTATTGGGGGTCTGTTTCCACGGCTGGAGCCTGTCAGACTCCCTTGACGTCCGCTGGGGCATAACCGGGGGAGATGTCGGAGGTGGAGTGGCCGGGTACATATCTTACCTTGAGAGGGACACATCCGCCACCGTCAGGAAGCTCAAGGTAAGGCAGGCCTTCTGTAAGGCCCGGAAAATTCTGGAGAGATACTACTACAACGGCTTTGAGAACGCCCATCCCTACGTAGGCTGGGTCAGGGTGTATCCCAAAGATGAGCTATCCTCCTGCGGTGAGATAGTCCTGAACTACCTGAAGGGTAAGTACCCCCAGGCCTTCAACTACGACTGCGGCTACGACTACGGAGACTGCACGAGGCGGGCGGCCATGAACCTTCGTAAGTACCTGTTTGAGGACGTTGAGGAGTTCCTGACCGAAAGGACCGACACCTCACCCTCGCCCTACGCTCTCCATCGGAACGTGGCTGTGGTCGTGATGCTGTACGAGTCGCTGGCCCTGTACGCTGAAAAGAACGGCCTGAAGGCCCTTGAGGACCTGAAATAGGGGGTGAGTATGCTGCTCCTTACGATGGCTCTGGTGGATGCCTTCTGTCTGGAGGAAGGCGGATTCAAGGCGGACTCAACGGTCAAAGAGATACACGCCGTTGTGAAAAAGCACATCTTACGCATGCTAAGTGGTCAGACCTCCTACGACAGGCTTTCCCGCCTCTTCTCTTACACGCAGAAGCGCCTATACGATCGCTGGGATAGTCCCATGTGGAGGTGGATAGGGTTAGGTGTGCCGGAATCCTCCTATCGCTGCGGCGAGCACGTCTGGGAGGAGGTCTATCTGGCCTTCCCCGAACTGGCCACCGAATCTGATCCGGCCATCGTAGACTCCGCCGAAGCGTTGTTCATAAGGAAAATAAACGACCACATCCGCTCTCCGGACAGGTATTGGGGTGGAAGCGTCAGAGATACCGTCGTGGTGGCCGGGAGCATAGCGTGGGACATCCTCGCCTACTCCTCCTTTCTGGACTACCTGCGATGGAGGGGAGTGGAGAACTTCCGCGAGGAATTCACGTGCGGATACTGGTAAGGCCTTCGCTCTCCCCCCTCGGAGTCCTACTTTTACCCCCGTGGCCCCCAAAGGAGCACGTTATAACAGCCACCTGCC
>CAYYQD010000088.1:0-4104 GCA_964473735.1 uncultured bacterium | reverse complement strand
GCAAGGGAAACCTTAAAAGCCTTTGTTGAGGCTAAAGTGTATTAAAGGGGTACTTTTGTACAGAGATGCTGGGTCAAACATATCAGGGGAGAGGAATCGTTGAAGCAGAAATAGTGCGTTTCCTATGCCAAAGCGAATCTTCCACCCACGGTAGTTCCATGTCCTTGACCATGCCAGAATCAGACGCGTAGGGCTGCGCCTGTTGGTAAAACGTAGCTCGCACTCGGAGTGGAAGAGGGTATCGGTATCCAGAAGGGTGTCGCACGTGTTGTAGAGGGAGTAGATGGGAACCCCATCAGCTACGAGGGCCGAAAAGTCCCCCATGTGGAAGGAGAGTGAATAGCGCATCTCCCAGGGGGTAGGGCCTGACATTCCCCGAACGAACTCGCTCCGTCCGAACGTTCCGGAAACACCGAAGTTCCCTTTGCCCTTATCTCGCAGGGTAAAATCTACGCCGTAGGAAAGGGCTAAGGCGTTGGTAGATATCACATCCAGGGCCTCCAACCATCCAAGGACGGTATCTTCAACCCCATTGAGACGCTCAAAGTCATAGAACGTGTAGGGGTAGAAGAGCCTGACATAGCCGTTTATTTCAAAGACCAGGCCTCCAAGCAGTCTTTCGTGCCCCACAACCGTGTTAAGCGAGTACGGAAACCATTTGAAGTATCCTCCTCGCACCACGTCGTGGTCCTCCAGGTATATGAACGGAATACGGTACTGGTAGGCCGACCCCACAAACAACTTTAAGGCCTCGCCCTCATCGTAGAACCGTTTTATCCAGAATCTAAAAGTAGGGACAGGGCCGCCGAGAGTGTAAGATAGTGCATCCGGGGATACAATGCTGTCAAGTGGGGACGTGAGCCGGTTATGAATCAGGTTTAACCTAATACCGAAGTAGGATGATAGATATTTACTCCTCCAGTTCCTGCTCCAGTACATCGCTGCCACTCCCGTTCTTTGGGTTAGGAACGGCGCGTTATCCTGTCCTAAGTAGGCGATGCTGTCAAAGAGTACCTCACCTCCCCAATTTCCGATATGCCCTTTAATCCCAACCACTGCGTTAGAGGTCGTTAATGCTCCCTCAAGGTCCGAGCCATAGGGGAAAAGAAGGTCCATTTTCCCCTCGTACAGTGCACCGTATGCCTGTAAGTTCGTTGTCCTTAGAGAAAGACCGTACGTAGCCGTTGCCGATACGAATCTCCCCTCAAGACCGTCTTTCTTTGAGACCTTCCACGTTGAGAACCACACCCTCTGAAATAGCGCGTTCATCTCTAAGGAGCGGAGAGGTACAGATAGAAGGAAAGTGTAATCTTCCCCGGCGTTGCGTACCCCTTTGCCGTAGATGAGGTCGTTCAAAAAGGGATCTTCCTTCAGACTGCTCACGTAGGTGGGGTTGTTATAATGTACGTAGAGGAAAGGTAGGCGAGCGAAAGTGCGTGGCAACCCTACCCCTATCCCGGTACCCTTGGGGATCAGACGGGAGGAGATTACCCCACCGAAGTAACCGTCGTACTCAACGGGGGCGTCCCCCCTATAGACGAGGGTAGCTCCGAGGTTCTCATCCTCAACCGGGAAAGGGGAGAAACGTCCCAGTGAAGCCCCTATCAGAGGGATACCGTTTAGAAAAACCCCGTTGGCCGTTGGTGGCATTCCTCTGACACTGAAGGAGTACCCGGAGAGGGGGGTTATACCTCCAAGGAGATGGTAGAAGGGGATACGCCCTCCAAAATTCCGAGTTCCGAAACGTCGCGGATATACGACCTCGTTTATGCTGAAGCGCTGGCGAAAGTTCTCCTCCTCAACCGTCGCCTCTACGGGCTTGAGGACGATGGGTTTTTTCCTGTGCAGGTAGAGGGTGTCCTTCGCGATCAACAGCCAGAGCATAGGTTAAACACCACACACGAATATTATAGGGGTGCTATATCGGGCGTACGGCAACCGTATGGGGCGGGGTTATTCAAGAGTGGAGGCGCCGTCCGTCGGACTGAAGTACGTGGCCGGGTACCTCATCTACCTATACCGAGTGCTATTATTGTGCGCACGTATAACCTCATTACGTTCCTGACCTCTTCCACCTTCCCGCCCTTCCTCCATCCCAACACGGGGTAGTAAGTCATACCCGTACGCGGAGAGAGGGAGAGCGACGCACCCAGAGGACGCTTCAGAAAGGTCCAGCTTAGAGGTAGGGCCACCTCGGTTTGACCGCCCCAGTAGGGAGGGGATATGTACGGCTCTCCCATGGCCATGGGCAACGAAGATACCAAACCGGCGAAGACGTTGACTCTGCTAACCCTTTTACCCAACATGAAGCGGTAGTCCAGCTTGTAGGCGAAGTCGTTTATGGCCGGGGGCATAAAGGAGGATCCGTGGGAAACGTAAAAGGTCCAGTCTCTCACCCTACCACCCATAACCATTTCCCCAAGACCTACGGCGTTGCTCTCAAGCAGAGGGCTCTCCTGCACCCCTGCCAGCGAGAGCACATCAACGTTGCCGCCTAAAAACAGAGCCCAGGTCATGCTCCTATCAACCTTAAAACCCTACTCCAACCCTCATTCCCACAAAGAGGGACGCGTATCTCAAAACCTCTACGGCATATACGCTCCGGCCGTCGTACTCGTAGACGGGAAGATGCGGGTAGTAAGACGTTCCAATAACCGGGTTAAGACGGAGGATGCCGTTCTTAAAGGTGCGTCCTATCCCCAGACGGATCCCATACGTCGTACCCCTGATGGAGGAGTTAAACTCCCGCAGCCTTTCGTCCTCTACCCCTACGACTACGGGCTTGGCTATCACCAGAGATGCGAAGGGGTCGTATCCCTTCCACCTGTGGCTCAGGGTTATGGAGAGGGTTCTGTAAGAGGAACTTACCGTACGGGGCCACCACTTCGCATCGTACAGGTAGAATCCCTCAAATAGCCCTAAAGATAGGGTCGCCCTCCCATTCTCAACACCTATCACGAGGGAAACCGGATAGGTGTTCTCCATCCATCTGCCCCCATTTACGTAGGATCCGGGGCTCAATTGCAGCGCCAGAAACGGTGCCATGTTTTCCCTCCTTTTCTATCTTAACACGCCTAAACCCACAAAAACCTTAGCGTACATCCTGAACGGATTCTTACGGGTTTCGGCTAAGAAAACTTCGTAGGATGTGGGGTCGTGGAAGTCCTCAAACCTTACGCTGTACCACCTGGCCACCGGGAAATAGACCAATCCTATACGCGGAGATAGGTAAAGCATTTTCCAGATTACAGGGTAGGACACCTCCGACCTTAATCCCCAGTAGGTCCCCTTCCTGAGGTCCCGGTTGTACTCTTTCAGAGCATCCATTCCCACGATAAAAGAAGGCTTTTCAAGGCTTACGCCGGTGAAGAAACGGAAACTCCCCAATGGCCTACCCACCAACAGGCGGAGGGATCTGGAGATCACAGTTGCCCCCTTCCTGTGTGGTGAGGGTATCCAGCTGCTACCAAACGACACGTAGCCCACCACCCCTTTTATCCGTACGCCCAAAAAGAGGTCGCTGACTTCACTCCAACGTGTGGCTTCCACGTAAAGTGGAGCCTCAAAACCACCTTTAAACCTCTCGGCCACGTAGTTAGCCAAGTAAAAGTTGTCCAAACCTATGCCAAAGAATAGACCCGTCATTTTCCTCCTCCGTAATTGCACCTGTGGGTGTGGAGCATGGGAGTACGGGACGGAACGGGCTTCTCAGCACGGAGCGGAATCCCCCTGTACATGGTGGCACCTATTACGAAGGTGAGGGTAAGAAAGCCCGACCTTTGCGCTTTTGAACGGGCTTTTCTCATCGTGGCGATATTATAAGGGTGGATCCCATTTCTTTGCAACCTTTTTCAGGATTTTACCCTTAAGGGAACACCTCCTTCACGTCCATCTCAAACCCCTTCAGGACCTCGCTCTTAACCCTGCCATCGCCCTCTGAGACGCTGTGAAGGTGGTAGTTTTCCCCTTTCAGAACCCATACCTCTATCGCCCTCTCCTCCGGATAGACTATCCAGTACTCCTTAACCCCCGCCTTCGCATAGAGTTCTTTCTTAACGAAGGTGTCCCTGCGTACCGTATTCGGTGAGACTATCTCAACCACAA
>CAYYQD010000087.1:0-4126 GCA_964473735.1 uncultured bacterium | reverse complement strand
GACTCGCCTGACCGTGGCCTGTGCGTATAACCGCGGTAGTGAGGCTGCAGGGTCGGTGGTATTCGGGATGAGCCGGAGCCGGGGTATTCACCGCCGGGGTGAAGCCGTACCGGACGTGATAGACTCTCTGGTTCCGTCCCATCGGAATGGGGCCCCGATTCCAGCGGCAGCCCGGGGCATAGAAGGGGTCGCCCTATCATAACGACATGATGTTCTGAGATAAGGCCTTTATTGTGAGGGGAATACACGGACGAGGTTCCCCCATCTTTTAAGGGTCGGGACTTCTCTGCTCCCTTACGTCTATACCCTGCGCTTGCGTATTCCATTTCCGGTCTCCCGGGCGACTTCACCGTATCCCCTTTAAACCCCGTATCGCATAACGGTGTAGTTTTAAGGATATTCCGTGGAACGCTGGAAGTACGTTCCTACGGCATTACTCCCACCGTCGCCGGGCGTACGTCCTCAGTCTGCAGGCTGCGGTCCGAACCGGTTCTCTCCGGGAGTGCCGGGCGTCAGCATCCATATCAGAAGCAGAATGGGGCCCACGATGGGGATGAGGAGGAAGAGGAGGAACCAGCCGTCCTTGTCTATGTCGTGAAGGCGACGCACTGTAAGGGACAGAGAGGGCAAAATATGAAAGAGCGACACCCCGGCGGAAAGGAGTCCCACCCCCAGATCCTCGGAGAAGGTACCGAAGGTGATATCCAGAAGTACGGCGACGACGTATATGATGAGCAGAAAGAGCTGGAACATCCAAAACTCCTTCCTACTCGCCCTACCGTTAAAGTTGGCGTAGTTCTTCAGAGCCTTTACGTAGTACCTCATAGGAACGGATTGTACGTCTCACCTGCGGTATAACTTTGGAGATAGAACGGTACCCTTCCCTGCAATTTCGTACCCGGAGTGATACCGTTGCTTCCCCATCTTCCTCTTGAGGGGTGCCTACGAGTGGGCCTCAGCCCAGCTCCTGCCCGTACCGAAATCTACCTTTACCGGCACCTTTAAGGCGACGGCCCCTTCCATCTCCTCCTTAACTTTCTGAACGATGTCCTCCTCCCCTTCCCTTATTTCCAGAAGCAGCTCGTCGTGTACCTGAAGCAGGAGGCGACTTTCCCGACCCCTAAGGAGTGAATGGACCCTCAGCATGGCCACCTTTATTATGTCGGCGGCGGATCCCTGAACCGGGGTGTTTATCACTATACGGCGCCATACGTCGTTGGTGAAGGGGTCGGCGAACACGTACCTGCGGCGACCGAATATGGTCTGAACGTACCCCTTATCTCTGGCGAACTCCATCACCTTCTCCTGCCACTCCCTTACCTTCGGGAAACGGGAGTAGTACCTCTCTATCATCTCCCGGGCCTCATCCACCTCTATCCCCAGAGACTTAGATAGGCCGTAAGGGCTTATTCCGTAAATTATTCCGAAATTCACCGTCTTGGCCACCCTCCTCTCGTCCGGGGTTATCTCCTCTTTCCCGAAGAGGGCCCGGGCGGTCTCCGTATGAATGTCCTCGTCCTTCAGGAAGACTTCAATTAAGTTTTCGTCCCCGGACAGGTGGGCCAGAACCCTCAGCTCAATCTGGGAGTAATCGTAGTCGGCGAAGATGTAGCCCTCCTCCGGTACGAAGGCTCTCCGGACCTTTTCCCCCCACTCACCCCGGGCGGGTACGTTCTGCAGGTTGGGGTTGTAGCAGGAGAGCCTACCCGTCGCCGTCGTGGTCTGGGAGAAGGTCGGGTGTATCCTGCCGTCCTCCCCCACGTACTTTAGGAGGCCCTGAACGTAGGTGCTCCTGACCTTGAACAGCTCCCTGTACTGGAGTATCAGGGCCGGTAAGGGATGCTTTTCGGCGAGCGCCGTAAGGACTTCAACGTCGGTTGAGTAGCCGGTCTTCGTCCTCTTTATCGGTGGTAGGCCCAGATCTTCAAACAGTACCCTCGCCAGCTGTTTCGGAGAGTTGAGGTTGAACGGATGGCCTGCCAGAGCGTATATCTCCCTCTCGTACTCCTCTATCCGTCTATCTATCTCCTCCCCCAAGCTTTTCAGGTACTCCACATCCACCTTTATTCCCGCCTTTTCCATGGATGCGAGGACCTCCACTAAGGGCAACTCCACTTCCTCGTATATTTCCCTGAGACCCTCCTCCTTCAGCTTGGACATTATCTCCCTTCCTATCCGTGCCGAAAGGTATGCCCGGAAGGCCTCAACGGGTTCCGCCACCTCCCACCCCACGTACTTCAGGGCTAAGAATTCAAGGTCGTGTCGGTTTTTACGGCTCTCCTCCTCTATCTCCGGCCACAGCAGGTAGTCCCCTATGCCCAGGTCGTGGAAGTGGGGGGAGGGTTTAAGGCCTCTCCTATAGGCCCCCTTCAGGTCTACGGTGTATAGCGCCTTCCCCTCCGGCGGGGTTTGGCCGAGGAATATGTTCCTGCCGTCGCTGAGGTACAGGGTCTTACCGTCGTACCCCATCCCGCTGGCATCCTCCCCTCTGTAGGGTTTAGGGGACGGGAGCTCCGGACGGACGGCTATCTCCTTGAGGGGGGAGTAGAAGTCAAGTAGTCGGTAGATGGCGACCAGCCTTTCCCTATTCGGCTCCCTAACCCTGACCTCCTCCAGCGTGAAGAAAGGCTCGGGTGCCAGTCTCACCAGCTCTAAAGTCCTCTCAAGCTCCCCGCTCTCCATGGCCTTCCTTATAGCCGCTGCGACCCTCCTGTTTAGTCTCTCAACCTCGTGGAGGTTTTTCAGGATGCCCTCTATGGAGCCGAACCTCTTTAGCAGGTCTATGGCCGTTTTCTTTCCCACCCCCCTGACTCCGGGTACGTTGTCGGTTGGATCCCCCACTAAGGCTAAGAGGTCGGGTATCTGCTCCGGGAGTACTCCGTACTTCTTCAGTACGGCCTCCCTGTCGTATATCTTTTCGTCCGCGACGTTCAGGACCTTCACCCTGTCGTCTATAAGGGCCATTATGTCCTTGTCGCTGGTAACCAGAATAGCCGGTATTCCGGACTCCCTGGCCAGGGTGGCCGCCGAAGCTAAGATGTCGTCGGCCTCGTACCCCGGCTCGGCTACGACTTTTATCCCCCACGCCTCCGTCAGGTCCTTGATGACCTCTATCTGGGGTATAAGCTCGTCGGGGGTCTCCGGGCGTTGGGCCTTGTACTCCTTCATTATCCGGTGGCGGAAGGTCGGCCCCTTCGTATCAAATCCCACCACTGCGTGCGTGGGTTTAAACCTCTTCAGGAGCCCCCTAAGGAGGGTGTCGTAGTAATAGACGGCCGAGGTGTTCATACCGGCGCTGTTCCTGAGGGGCCTCCGCTTCATGGCGTGGAACCCCCGGTAAGCCACGGATTGGGCATCTACGGCTATTAGCAGAGATTTCTTACTATCAAACAGGGAGGCCACGCTGTATTCTACCGCGGAGAGGGATATACCACACAGACGGATTTCCACCGTATAATATTCACCTCAGGTGGGGCGGTAGCTCAGGTGGGAGAGCGCCTGAATGGCATTCAGGAGGTCGGGGGTTCGAGTCCCCTCCGCTCCATTTTGATGGGAAGGATCGGGGTTGTTGGTGCTTGCGGAAAGGCTAATTTCAGATGTGTGCCGGAGGTTAGATTACTCTACTATATTATGCTCGTAATAAGGGGAGTCAGATATGAAAAACGAAATTGAAAAGCTTAAGGAATTTATAAGAAATAATCCTCCATTGGGCGAAGAAGGTAAACCTAAATGGTGGTATCATTCTACTTGGAAGGAAGAATTGGATAAACAAATTCCCAGTTGGAAAGAACTCCTCAAAAACCTTGATACATGGGATGCAATTAGAGATCTGAAACCGAGAAGGGATTATGATGATCTTCTTAAAATTATTTTAAAATATGCCCCAAACAAGGTATTGGCAGAATACTTAATGAGTAATGACGATGATAAAAGAGAAAGCGCCTATAACGTTCTTATTGAAGATAATGCCAAGAAATTAACCTCAGATTTATGGAATTTATTGGACAAGGACACAAAAGTATGGGTAATTTCAAAAATAATTGATAAGATTCGTGATAAAAGATATCCCAGATTTTTGGAGGACTTGGAAATTTTACTTCATGATCCAGAGCATTTTTTTGAAAGG
>CAYYQD010000086.1:0-4175 GCA_964473735.1 uncultured bacterium | reverse complement strand
AAAGGGGAAGGTTGGGATGAGCGGGAAGAGTAAGAATAAGAGCAAGGGAGGGAAGGGAAAGGAGGGTAAAGGGAAACCCCTCCTGTTGGTTGAGTCTCCGACCAAAGCGCGCACTCTGGCCCAGTACCTGCGCGGCAGGTTTGTCGTTTTAGCCAGCAAGGGGCACGTGAAGGACCTCCCACCTAAGGAGTTAGGGGTAGACCTAAAGACCTTTGAGCCCAAGTACGAGCTCATAAGGGGCAAGGGTAAGACCCTCGCCTTCATAAAGAAGGTGGCCAGAGAGAGCGAGTACATCCTGATAGGGAGCGACCCCGACCGCGAGGGAGAGGCCATAGCCCATCATCTGGCCGAGGAGCTGAAGAGGCTGAAGAAACCTATAAAGCGGGTCCTCTTCTACGAGATAACCCCGGAGGCCGTTCGGGAGGCCGTGGAGAACCCTACGGATATAGACGAGAAGAAGGTGGAGGCCCAGAAGGCGCGCCGGGTACTGGATCGCCTGGTGGGGTACCTTATCAGTCCCATACTCTGGAAGAAGGTAAAGGGATGGGGCCTATCCGCCGGGAGGGTCCAGACGGCAGCCCTGAGGCTCATAGTTGAGAGGGAGAGGGAGATAAAGGCGTTTAAGCCCGAACCCTTCTGGCACATCCACGCTCACCTTAAGAGGGAGAAGGAAGAGTTCGTGGCCCGCACCGTCAGGGAGTTCAAGGACGAAGTTAAAGCAAAGGAAACCTACGCGAGGCTCAAGGGGAAGGACTTTGTGGTTATTAAGTACGTCCGGAAAGAGGAGAAGAAGTCCCCCCCTCCCCCGTTGAAGACCTCAACCCTCCAGCAGGTGGCCAACACCGTTTTGGGGTTCTCGGCGGAGAAGACCATGCAGTTGGCCCAGAGGCTCTTTGAGGGGGTGGAGATAGACGGCAAACGGGTAGGTCTTATAACCTACCACAGGACGGACTCAACCCGGCTCTCCCGAAAGGGGATAAACCTCCTGCGAAAGTACGTAAAGGAGAACTTCCCACAGGAGTACCTTCCAAAGAGGGGAAGGCCCTACGGCCGGGATAGGGGAAACGTACAGGGGGCCCACGAGGCCATAAGGCCCACCTACCCGAACATAACCCCGGACTCCCTGAAGGGGAAGATAGACGAGGACTTAGTAAAGCTGTACGATATAATCTGGAGGAGGGCCGTGGCCAGCCAGATGTCTCCGTTGCGGTACGAGAGGAGGGAGGTGATACTTGAGGCCGACGGCGTGAGATTTAAGGCAGAGGGACGGAAGATAACCTTTGACGGTTGGTCCAGAGTATGGCCTTACAACCTGAGAGAAGGGGAGGAGATCCCCGACCTGAAGGAGGGCGAAGTTCTGAAGGTAGAGAGCCTGAAGCTGGTGAAAGACGAGACTAAGCCCCCCGCGAGATACACGCAGGCCTCTCTGGTGGAGGAGCTGGAGAAAAGAGGGATAGGTAGGCCCTCCACCTACGCCACCATAATCTCCACCCTCTTCAAGCGGAAGTACGTCTATCGCCGTGGAAAAGCCTTAGCACCTACGGAGAGGGGAGAGCGGGTGTTGGACGAGCTCCTTAAGGACTTCCCGGACATATTTGAGTACGAGTTCACGGCGAAGATGGAGGAGAAGCTTGACCGCATAGAGGAAGGTAAGGAGAGCTACGACCACCTCATAAGGGAGTTTTACGGGGACCTTAAGCCGAAGCTGGAGAAGGCTGTAGAGAAGTGAAACTGCTGGCCATCACCGTAGATACGGAGTGCGATAAGGGGCCGGGTTGGAGGGTGAGGTATCCTCTGAGCTTCAGGGGAGTGCACGAGGGTATAGGGGAGGTCCTCCAGCCTCTTTTGGAGCGGTACGGTTTTCGCGCCACCTACCTACTAAGCCCGGAGGTCATGGAGGACGAGCGGAGTGTGTCTCTACTGAAGGACGTCAGAAGGGTGGGGGCCGAGCTGGGGACGCACCTGCACGGGGAATTCGTAGAGCCGGGTAGAAAGGTCAGGCCGGAGATAACCGAAGAGAAGGCTACGGACTACGACCCCCATACGGAGTGGGCCAAGCTCAGGAACCTGACCCGGATCTTCACGGACACTTTCGGATACCCTCCCCTCTCCTACAGGGCGGGTAGGTTCGCCGCCTCCCTCCGAACCCTCCTTTACCTTGAGAGGCTGGGATACCTCGTGGATTCCTCCTTCACCCCCTTCTCATCCGTCTCCGGCATAGACCACGGCAGGGCACCGTTCTACCCCTACCGTCCCTCCCGGTACGACCCCTACGTCCCCGGGGACTTAAAGGTCTGGGAGGTTCCCATAACCGTCTATCCTAAGAGCAGGTACCTGTACCGCTTCGTATCCCGGTTCCCTCTGCGGAGGGTAAGGCGGTGGCTTAAGAGGAGGTTCGGGACGGTGTGGTTGAGGCCGACGGTGTCGGACATAGGGGACGTCGTGTGGCTAACACGAAGGATGGAGTCCATAATGGGAGGGCGGGTGATACTCGTTATGATGTTCCACAACGTGGAGTTGGTACCGGGGGCGAGCCCGTACGACTCCCATCTGGTCAGGGGCAACCTAACCGACGCCCTGTCCTTCCTCTCCGATCGCGGGTACCGGCCCGTGACCCTCAGCGGGATACCGGAGGTGTGGGATACTTCACGCTTAGAATCCACGGAGAATGAACACGGACGTGGGGAACAGGAGAAGGGAGTGGGTTGAGGCCATACTTCTGGCCCTCTATCTGGTCATGTGGGAGTTCACGGACTACAGAAGGGCGGGGTACGACGCCGCATCCCTCCCGCCGGGGGCCTATCAGGTGGCCGAAATGATAGACGACATCTACTCGGGCAGGGCCGACGAGGAGGACGTAAAGACCTTCATAAAGCACATGTTGGGTGGGATACTCTACCCGAGATTCGTGAGGGAGTACCGCCGTCGCTTCCCCTGGTTGGACGAGGAGATAGCCCCGGGAAGGTTCTTCTGATATGTTTCCACCCTATCACGGAAGGGACGAGGACTACATGCGCATGGCCCTGGAGCTTGCGGAGCTGGGAAGGGGGTTCGTATCCCCCAACCCCATGGTGGGGGCGGTGATCGTGCGGAGGGGGAGGGTGGTAGGAGTAGGGTACCACAGGCGGTACGGTGATAAGCACGCCGAGGTCAGGGCGATAGAGGACGCCGGTCCGTCCGCCCGGGGGGGTACGATGTACGTGACCCTTGAGCCCCACAACTTTTATGGAAAACAACCCCCCTGTACCGATGCCATAGTAGAGGCGGGAATAAAGAGGGTGGTAGTGGGGGCTCTTGACCCTAACCCGCGGGTTAGAGGGGGAGGGGTTAAAGCTCTACGCAAGGCCGGGATAGAGGTGGTGGTGGGGATCTTGGAGGAGGAGGTTAGACGCCAGAACGAGGTCTTCTTCACCTTCCACGAGGAGGGGAGGCCCTTCGTAGCCCTTAAAATGGCCATCACCTTAGACGGCAGGATAGCGGACGGGTGGGGGAGGTCAAAGTGGATAACGGGAGAAGAGGCCCGGAAGAGGGTTCATCTCCTTCGCAGCCAGTACGACGCCATCTTAGTGGGGGCCGGAACCGTCCGAGCCGACGACCCCGCTTTGACCGTACGGCACACCTTCACGGAGAGACAGCCCATCAGGGTAGTCCTAACCAGGTCCGGAAACGTCCCCTGCGATGCCCGAGTCTTCTCCGACGGAGGTAGGACGCTACTACTTCACGTTGGAGACGTTCCATGCACCTTCGGGAGTAATGTAAGGAAGGTGAAGTTCTCCGGGGATGTTGCAGAACTTATGCAAATTTTGAGGGAAAATGGTATAACCTCCGTGATGGTTGAGGGAGGAAAAGAGGTCTTTACCACCTTCATGATGGACGGTACGGTGGATAGACTCTTGGTTTTCGTTGCTCCTAAGCTCATCGGTGGAGATATTGGGGTGCTCGCTGAAAGTTTGCCCATAGGGGGCGGACTGGAGTACCATCTGGATGCCATAGAGAGGGTAGGAGGGGACGTACTTATAAACCTGCGGAGAAAGGGTTAGCGTTCCCGTGGCCTCTCCCTCGCCCTATAGGTCGTCCTTAAAATCCCTTCTTAAACGGGGCGTAGCGTAGTCTGGCAGCGCGCCTGGTTTGGGACCAGGAGGTCCCGGGTTCAAATCCCGGCGCCCCGATTTGAA
>CAYYQD010000085.1:0-4320 GCA_964473735.1 uncultured bacterium | reverse complement strand
TTGAACGGTTAGGAACTACGATTCCTTTCTATAGATTCTCCCACCGGGACTACCGTGCAGAACACCGCCTTAGAATACGCCCATGTTAAAGGTCGGAGACGTAGCGCCGGACTTCGTCCTCAAGGACGCCGATGGCAACGACGTCAGGCTGTCGGACTTCCGTGGGAAATGGGTGGTCCTTTACTTCTACCCGAAGGACAACACCCCGGGCTGCACGAAGGAGGCCATAGGTTTCACCGAGCTGGCCAGGGAGTTTGAGAGGTTGGGGGCGGTTATAGTCGGAGTCAGTCCGGACCCCCCGGAGAGCCACGTCCGTTTTATGCGTAAGTACAACCTGAACGTGAGGCTTTTAAGCGATACGGAGAGGGAGGTACTCAAGAGGTACGGAGCGTGGGGTAAGAGGAAGATGTACGGGAAGGAGTACGAAGGTGTAATACGCAGCACCTACCTTATAGATCCGGAGGGTAAGGTGGCCCACGTATGGCCCAGGGTTAAGGTGGAGGGGCACGCTCAAGAGGTGTTGGAGACTCTGAAGAGGCTCCGAAGCGACTGACGGGAGGCCCCGCGGAGAGGGATAGGTGCATTCGGGCACCCCCCCCCTTTAGAATAGCGCACTATGGCCGGAAAGATATACCGTATATCGGGAGCCCTCGTCGTGGCGAAGGGCCTTGAAGGTGTTCAGATGAACGAGGTGGTGCGCGTAGGTGAGGAGGGGTTGGTCGGTGAGGTTATAAGAATATCGGGGGATCACGCCTTTATTCAGGTCTATGAGGATACGTCCGGACTGATGGTAGGGGAGCCGGTGGAGAGGACCGGACAACCCTTAGCCGTGGAGCTGGGCCCCGGTCTCCTTACGCAGGCCTTTGATGGAATTCAGAGACCCCTTGATCAGATAAGGACGGAGGTGGGGGACTTCGTTAAGAGGGGCGTGGATGTGCCCGCCCTACCCCGAAATAAGAGGTGGAAGTTCACGCCTACGGTGAAGGTCGGGGACAGGGTAAAGCCGGGAGCCATAATAGGTACGGTCCCCGAGACCAAGAGCATAGTTCATAAGGTCATGGTTCCCCCCAACATCGTACCCAACTACGAGGAGGAGCTAACGGTTGAAGACATAAGGGAAGGGGAATTCACCGTCTGGGAGACGGTAGCCGTCCTCAAGGACTCCAGAGGGAAGACCCATGAGGTGGCTTTAGCCCACAGATGGCCCGTCCGTGTGGCCCGTCCCAACAGGGAGAAGCTCCTCCCCACCGTTCCCCTTATAACGGGCATGCGTATTCTGGACTTCCTGTTCCCCATTGCCCTGGGCGGAAACGCCGCCATACCGGGGGGATTCGGTACGGGTAAGACCGTAACGGAGCAGAGCCTCGCCAAGCACTCTCTGGTTGATATAGTTATTTATATCGGTTGCGGTGAGCGTGGGAACGAGATGACGGAGGTCATAGTTGAGTTCCCGGAGCTGGTGGACCCGAAGACGGGAGGCCCCCTGATGGATCGTACCATCCTCGTGGTGAATACCTCCAACATGCCCGTAGCCGCGCGCGAGGCCTCCATCTACACCGGTATAACCTTGGCCGAGTACTACAGGGATATGGGGTACAACGTTCTACTTCTGGCCGACTCCACCAGCCGCTGGGCAGAGGCTCTCCGTGAGATGTCTTCCCGTCTTGAGGAGATGCCCGGTGAGGAGGGTTATCCGACCTATCTGGCGTCCAAGCTGGCCGCCTTCTACGAGAGAACGGGCCGCGTCGTGGCCTTGAGCGGGGAGAAGGGTTCCGTCACGGCAGTGGGCGCCGTCTCCCCTCCCGGTGGGGACTTCTCCGAGCCGGTCGTCCAGAGCACCCTACGGGTCGTGGGTGGGTTCTGGGCGTTGGACACCTCGCTGGCGAGGGCGAGGCACTACCCCGCCATAAACTGGAACATATCCTACACCCTGTACTACAACCTCATTAAGGACTGGTTTGAGGAGAACGTGGCGGAGGATTGGACGGACCTGCGCGTTTGGATGACGGACGTCCTGCAGAAAGACAAGGACCTTCAGGAGATCGTCCAACTATTAGGTCCGGACGCCCTTCAGGACGACCAGAGGGTCCTCCTTGAGACCTCCCGCATAATCAAAAACGCCTTCCTGCAGCAGAACGCCTTCCACGAGATAGACGCCGCCTCCCCGCCCAAAAAGACCTACCTGATAGCCAAGGTCATAAAAGACTTCTACGAGCTGGCCGCATCCTACACGAAGGAGGGGGTACTTGACCCTCGCGTGATACCTTCCCTGCCGGAGGTTGAGGACATAGTCCGTCTGAAGGAACTTAAGTTGGAGGACGTTGAGGAGAGGGTCGGCCAGATCCTGTCCAACCTCCGGAGCCGCTTTGAGTCCTTCCGGAAGGAAGCGGCGTAGCGCACGGTTCCAACGGTGAAGAGGGGGGCGTACGCCCCCCCTTTTGTTCGGCGTTAGAATCGCCACACCGATGATGGATAGGATACGTTCCGCCTTTACACGGGAGAACCTCACCCTCACCTTTCTCCTCCTGCTGTACTCCGTTTTTTTGGGCGCGCTTGACCTCATAACCAAGGCGTGGGCCTACTCTTCCCTGCAGCTCCACACTCCATTGAGGGTAATAGGGGACGTCGTGCGCTTTACTCTGGTGGTGAATTACAACACGGCCTTTGGGTTATCCTTCGGCAAGGACTTTCCCTACGCCCTTATGGCTTCGGTTTTGGCCATTTTCCTCTTTTTCGTTATGCTCTGGGAGAGGAGGAAGGTCTATAAGTTCCTGTACGCCACCATCTTAGGCGGAGCCATAGGCAACATAGTGGATAGGGTAATGCGCGGAGGAGTGGTGGATTTCGTGGATGTCGGCGTGGGAAACTTCCGGTGGTACACCTTCAACCTCGCCGACGTCTGGGTAACCCTTGGCCTCGCAGGTCTTGTCCTTCTGTTCCTCGTAGGAGAGAGGGAGTCTCAATCTTAGAATAGGACCTTCCCATGTGCGGCATAGTGGGAGTAAGGAGCCGGAAAGGGGTACCCCTCAGCCATCTCGTAGCCGTCCTTCAGGGGCTCCAACATAGAGGTCAGGAGGCGAGCGGTTTCGCCGGTATAACCGTGGACGGTAAAGAGGTGAGCTTCAAGGATATAGGTCTGGTGGCGGACGTCTTCAGGAGGTACGGGCACGACCCGCTGCTCAAGGTGGCCGTCGCCCACACCCGATACTCCACCCACGGGGAGACTTACAGGCCGGAGAACGTCCAGCCTTTCGTGGGGTTCTCGCAGGGGAGGATGATCGCCCTCGTCCATAACGGAAACCTTACCAACTACGACACCCTACGGGAGGGGCTGGAGAGGGAAGGGGTGGTATTTCGCTCCACCTCCGACTCCGAAGCCATACTCCTGCTCTACGCTAAGGAAACGGGGGAACCAGAGGAGCGGATACGCCGACTGGCCGAAGTGATAGAGGGGGCATGGACGGTACTTATGATAGACGGGGACAGGTTGGTAGCCTACAGGGATCCGTACGGTTTCAGGCCCCTGTGGATGGGAAGGGACGGTGAGGACGTGTGGTTCGCCTCCGAGGACTCCGCCCTCCGCTCCGCCGACATAGAGGTGCTTGGGGAGGTGGCCGTAGGTGAGGGGTACGTCGTAGGGGATGAGGTCAGGGCCTTTAAAACGGGTGAGAGGATACGTCTCCCATGCTCGTTTGAGCTGGTATATTTCGCCAGACCGGATAGTACGGTGTTCGGTAGGTCCGTCTACGAGTGGCGGTTGAAAGCGGGAGAGGTCCTGGCCGATGCGGACCCGGTGAGGGCGGAGGTGGTCGTTCCGGTCCCGGATTCCGGCACCATATACGCCCTTGGGTACTCCCGGAGGTCCGGTGTCCCCTTTGAGATGGGTCTCATAAGGAGTCACTACGTGGGCAGGAGCTTCATCCAGCCCAGTCAGGATATGAGGCGTAGAACGGTCAGAGCCAAGCTCTTCCCTGTCCCCTCCGTTCTTAAGGGAAAGAGCGTTGTCCTCGTTGATGACTCCATCGTCAGGGGGACGACCATGAGGGAGATCGTGAGGATGGTAAGGGAGACGGGGGCACGGGAGGTCCATGTACGTATAGGCTCCCCTCCCGTAGTGTCCCCGTGCTACTTCGGGATTGACACCCCAACGAAGGAGGAGCTGGCGGCGGCCCGTATGAGTGTGGAGGAGATAGGCCGCTTCATAGAGGCCGACAGCATCCTTTACCTTCCCCTTGATAGGTACCTCTCCGATATGCGGGGGTTCTGCGTCTCATGTTTCACCGGAAGGTACCCGGTTAAGGTACCGGATCAGGGGTAGGG
>CAYYQD010000084.1:0-4661 GCA_964473735.1 uncultured bacterium | reverse complement strand
CCGATTTATTCGGTAGTTAATACTGCCGGAGCGTGCGGAAAATCCGAGATTTGACTGCCCACGCTCTTTCCATAGACGAAGGGATACAACGTTATCACCCGTAGAATAGGCACCATGGACGAGACGGTTAGGAGAGTTATTGCTGCCCTTTTTGAGATGGATATAAAGGGATATACGGACGACCTTGATAGGCTGGGTGAGATAGACCCCTCAAAATACCCCACACTCCACGCTCGGCTCTACGACTCCCTCCAGAGGGGAGAGTACAGAATAATGGACGTATACGAATCCAACGATGACGGTACGGTTAAAGACGCGGAGGGGAACCGGTACCACACTCTCATAAGGCCCGTGCCTTTTGAAAGGAGACTCGCCTACGTCTTCACGTACGAGGATAGGAAGTTCGCCCTATTTCACCGGCAGATAGCCCGCTCCCTTGAGCAGAGGCTCGCCGTTGAGGGTTCAACCGACCCCGACACCTACGAGGCGAGGCTAAAAGACCTAAAACAGCCCGACGTTCATATTGAAGGGTACGAGAACGAGATCTACGAGCTCATCATACCTGTTGCAGCCTTCAAGAGGATAGATACCCTCCTTAAGGACTACAGCGTTGAAGCCGAGCTAACGCCCCGGATGAAGGACCTCGGCGTTATAAAGAGCTACGTAGTATTCATGCACGGGACCAAATTCAGGAACCTACCACGGTTTCTGCCCTCTCCCAACTTCCTCTACTCAAACGTCCTCTCCATCCTCAATCTGGTCCATATGGAGGGAAGCCTATTCATATACGCCGTGACCTCCAGCTGGGGGAGGCTCCTGGCCTTTCACGATTTCGTTAAACAGTTCGTCTATCCGGATATAAAGAACTTTTACGTCTTCTTACCTCCCGAGAAGTACAAGGAGCAGTACGGGGAGGAGAAAATCCTGGATATAAGGAAGCCAGACGGGGTACCGAAGCCCGTGAAGTACGTGGAACTGGCGCGCTTTTATAACACTCTCATGAAGCAGGAGTACGAGGGGAAGCCCATAGGTCAGATAAAGGAGGAGGACCCTACCCTCTACGCGAACATCGTGCGCACCTTCGCCTACGTTGAGGCCCATCTCAAAGGATGGAAGGCCACGACCTTCCCATACGAGACCATAGCCGGGAGGTACCTGTGAGGGTTAAGGTACATCCAACGGCCGTGTTGGAGGGGGAGATAACCTTAGAGGATGGGGTGGAGATAGGCCCCTACTCCTACCTGAGCGGAGATATAGTCGTGGGTGAAGGGACGAAGATAGACGCCTACGTGCGTATAGACGGTAGGGTGCGGATAGGGAGGAACAACAGGATCCACCACTCCGTCTCCATAGGACAACCACCGCAGGACGTCTCGTACGGGGGAGAGGAGACGGAGGTAATTATAGGGGACGACAACGTAATAAGAGAGTTCGTGACCGTCCACAGGGCCACCGGCGAGGGTAGTAAAACCGTAATAGGAAGTGGCACCTACCTCATGGCCTACGTACATGTGGCCCATAACTGCGTGATAGGGGACGGGGTGATAGTGGCCAACGCCGCGCAGTTCGCCGGGCACGTGGTGGTTGAGAGAAGGGCCTTCGTCTCCGGTGTTTTGGGGGTGCACCAGTGGGCGAGGGTGGGGGAGCTGGCCATGGTGGGAGGGATGACGAGGTTGAGCAGGGACGCCCCTCCCTACTTCATGACCGTGGGGTACGACCCCTTAGTCGTGGGACTCAACTTAGTGGGACTCCGCAGGGCCGGTTTTACGAAGGAGGAGATAGGGATCCTCAAAGAGGCCTACGACACCCTGTACCGCTCTCCCCTTCCGGTTGATGAGGCCTTAGAATCCCTGATGGAGAGGTACCCCAACAACCCCCACATAAAACACCTGTACGACTTCTTCAAGAGCACCCGCAGGGGGGTGATAATGAAATCTCCTGCAAAGGGCGCTACTTAACGGGTATTCCTGCGTTTGTGGGCAGATGGGGGCGGGTACGTGCCCACCTCTACCGATTCCAACGGTGAGTATGCTTCCTTTTTGCCGATATTCCCGTTGAAATAGTGCCTTCGGTGCCAAATACTCCGATTTTTGCTATGGGGGATATTAAGATATGAAGGTTGGATCGTATCCGTGCCTCCTTATTCCCTACCTTATCAACAGACGCCGTGTTAAGGGTGGTATCACTTTGGGTATAAAATTAGCAGAAGTGATACCGCTCCAAACGCTTTAAAGGTTGAAGGGATGGCCGAAACATTACCGCTTTGAGTCCCCCGTACGGGCAGGACGGCAATCCGAGGCTACGCGGTAAAAACATCCGAATATCGGCATACCCCATTTAAACACCTGAAATGTGCCGAAGAAAGCCTATCTTAATGGGCCCGAATTGCTCCCACGTCTCCCAAATACCTACGGCGTTTAACTACACCGTCATCTGCAGTGCAGGGCCTTCCTTATACCCGGAGAGCCGGTAACGTCGCATGGGGTTACGTTCCCGTTGTTCTTCACGTCGGGGTCTGCACCGTGGGATAGGAGATAGGATACCACGTCCTCGTACCCCACGACCGCAGCGTAGTGTAGGGGGGTGTTCCCGTCCTCATCCCGGGCGTTGGGGTCAGCCCCGGACTTTATGAGTACCTCTATTACGTTGAGGTGCCCTCTGAGGGCTGCCATGTGCAAAGGCGTCCTGCCCCTCTTATCGCGGGCGTTAATCTCCGCCCCCTTTGAGAGAAGGTACCGTACCACCCCCACCTTCCCGTTTAGGGCTGCAACGTGTAGAGGAGTTTCTCCACTCTTTCCCCTGTAGGAGACGTTTGATTCGCTCTCCTGAACCCAGCACTTCAGCGCCTTCAGGTCCCCGGATGCCGCGGCGTCCAGAGGGTCGTTATGGGGGCAGGAGAGGAGAATGAGAGTTAGCAACATAGCGAAGGTATTCTACGCCCGGTGAAGTACGACCCGCCCAGCTTTAAAATATTGGTGCTTATGGCGATCCTCCTGATAGGTACCGTACGCTTTACGGCTGCTGTAATTACGTGGCCAAAGGCGGGAGGAGGATACTTCAACACCAACTTTCAAGCCATGAAGGGGGATTACAGTGGGGGGTTCGTGGAGTCCTACAGGACGGATTGCCTGCCCCTCTCCTCCTCTTTGACTAACGCCAGTACGTACGCCCAGTTCGCCGTAGAGGACATTAACGGGGACGGTAGGAACGAGGTCGTCGTGCAGGCTTACGACCACGTTTGCGCCTTTGATGGCACCTCCGGATCCCCCCTGTGGTACTACTCCCTTGACATAGGCCTTGACGCTACCCCCCTCTTAGAAGACGTTGATGGTGACGGCGGGACGGAGGTTGTAGCCCTAAGCCGTACCCGGGACGTACCCGGAACGGTAAAGGTAGTGGTACTGCGTGGTACTGACGGAGCCCTCAAATGGTCCTACGTTCTAAGCACCTCCAGCCTCAGTACATCTTCCCCTACGGCCTACGACCTTGACGGGGATGGGGACATGGACGTACTGGTCGGGTGCGACGACGACACCCTCTACGCTCTGGACGGTGGGAGCGGCCTCCCTATATGGAAGTTCGGAGCAGACGGGGACGTTCGCGTAACTCCCGCGGTGGGCAACGGCTTCATAGTTTTTTCCTCCTTCACCGGCACGGTCTACGCCCTTGACTTCTCCGGGAACACGCTCTGGCAGGTCTCCCTCGGAGACAGCGTTTGGGCCTCTCCCGTTATGGGGCAGCTGGACGGGACGGGCAGGGCCGACGTGATAGTGGCCACCTTGAGTACGGGAAGGGTCGTAGCTCTGAGCGGAGACAACGGTAGCACCCTATGGACCTACTCAATGCCCGCAGGGGTAAGGACTACGCCAGTGCTGGCCGATATGGACGGAGACGGTACGCCCGAGGTGGTAGTAGGGGACGTAGCCGGGAACGTACGGATACTCAACGCCCTCAACGGCACCCTTGAGCAGTCCTTCTCCACGTCCCCCAACACCGGTATAAACCCCTACTGGGGGATGACGGCGGCGAACATCTACCCCGACGCCCCCGGTCTGGAGATTCTCATAACCACCGAGACCGTATTCCGATACTACCCCAACAGGACGTTCATCTACTCCTACGACGGCACCCGGCTCTTCTACAGGAACAACACGGGAGACGGCTCCACCATCGCTGACGTTGATAACGACGGCTGTATGGAGTTCATAACGGAGAACGAGGACGCTACCGTACCACCGGGTCAGAGGTACTCCGTTTACGACTCCCCTACGAATACTGGGGCCTCCTGCGGCCTTCTGGGAAGGGACAGTACGGGGTTAAACGTACGGGAACGGGAAACCGCCCGGCACGTGGGTACGGCTTACGACCTATCCGGACGTCGGGTCCCCTTCTCAACGGGAGGGAAAATCTACATAGTCAGGGAGAAAAACGGAGTCAGGAAGGTAATCCTCCGCTAACCTTCATCGTAATAAAAAGGGGGCCTTGCGGCCCCCCTTCCAGACTTCCGGAAATTTCACAGCCTCTTAAGGGCCTGGACCAAGTCGCTCACGACCTTCTGGGCGTCCCCGAAGAGCATGTAGGTCTTATCAAGGTAGAAGAGAGGGTTGTCTATACCGGCAAAACCGCGGCCACGCCCGCGCTTGACCACGAACACGTTCTTG
>CAYYQD010000083.1:0-5263 GCA_964473735.1 uncultured bacterium | reverse complement strand
ACCGGCCACCCTGAAGTCCATGTCCCCGAAGAAGTCCTCCATCCCCTGTATGTCCGTGCGCAGCCTGTAGTCACTTCTGTCCCCCGTGGTTATGAGGCCTATGGATATACCGGCCACGTGCTCCCTTATGGGGACGCCCGCGTCCATCAGGGATAGGGATCCACCGCACACGCTGGCCATAGAGGTTGAACCGTTGGAGGAGAGTATGTCCGAGACCACCCTGATGGTGTAAGGGAAGGCATCCTCGTCGGGTATGAGAGGCTCAAGGGCCCTCTCTGCAAGATTTCCGTGCCCTATCTCCCTGCGCCCCGGGCCCCTCATGGGCCTAACCTCGCCGACGGAGAAGGGAGGGAAGTTGTAGTGGAGCATGAACCTCTTGAACTCCTCCACGTCCAGCTCCGTCATCATCTGCATGTCCTCGTGGGTGCCCAGGGTAGTGGAGACCAGAGCCAGCGTCTCGCCGCGACTGAAGATGGCCGAACCGTGTACCCTCGGTAGCACCCCCACCTCCGCCGAGAGGGGCCTTATCTCGTCAAGGGCCCTTCCGTCTATGCGCCTGTTATTCTCAAGTACGTACTTCCTCAGGGTCTCCCTCTCAAGCCTGTACAGGATGTCCCCTATCTCAACCTCGCTGTCCGGATACCTCTCGGACAGGGCCTCTACGACCTCCTCCTTGAGTCTGTCAAGGGCCTCGTTCCTCTCCCCCTTGGTACCGGAGAGCATAGCGTCTAACAGGCGATCTCCCACTAAAGCTACGACCTCTTCCTTGAGGCCTTCGGGGTAGGTCAGGAGGGTGGGTTCAAACTTCTCCTTACCGAAGTGCTCCCTCAGCTCCTCCTGAACGTTGGCTATGAGCTCTATGGGGTGCTGGGCCGCCTCCAGGGCGGAGAGCAGTACGTCCTCCGGTACCTCTTTACCTCCCAGCTCTATCATGTGGAACTTCCCGCCCGGAGTACCGGCCACTAACAGGTCAAACTCCCCCTCCTCCACCTCGGCGTTCGTGGGGAATAGGATGAACTCCCCGTCCTTCCGGGTCATCCGAACCACCCCTATAGGACCGTTAAAGGGGATCTCGGAGAGGGTGAGTGCCACGGACGAGGCTATGGCCCCCAAGAAGTTGCCCTCGTACTCCATGTCGTAGGAGATGAGCATGACGGCCAGCTCAACGTCGTCCGTCATACCCTTGGGGAAGAGGGGTCTGAGGGATCTATCTATCGCCCTGCCGTATACGATCTCCTTCTCGCGGGGCTTCCCCTCCCGCCTGAAGAACCCTCCCGGTATCTTCCCGGCGGCGAAGGACTCCTCCCTGTACTCCACCAGAAGGGGGAGGAAGTCCCTCTTGTTTTTGGGATCCGCCTTTCTGTAAGTGGCGGCGGCTAAGACCACCGTATCCCCCATCCTGACCAGGGCGGACCCCGCCGCCTGCTTAACCCAGTGATCCCCCGGTTCTATAGTGAGCGTTCTACCGTTGAACGATAGTTCGTACTTCTTTCTCATATCACTTGACGTCTCTCAAGCCCAGCGTTTTGATTACCCGCACGTACCTCCTGTAGTCCGTGCGCTTTAGATAACGCATAAGCTTCTTGCGCCTCTCAACGAGTTTCAGAAGACCGTAGCGGGTATGCACGTCCTTTCTGTGACGTTTTACGTGCTCCGTCAGGTGCTTTATCCTCTGGGTCAGGAGGGCTATCTGCACCTCCGGGGAACCCGTATCCTTCTCGTGTCTCATGAAGGTCTTCGCTATCTCCTCTTTCTCCGGCCTGAAAACCATAGGCGGGGATTATACTGGTGAATAGGGTGGAAGTTTTTTAAATGGACGTGGGCGATGGGACCCCGTCCCCCTTCCACCGTAGGTAGTAATCGTATATCCTATCTTTCAGCTCCTCAATTCCCTCCCCGGTCTTCGCGCTGACGAATACCACCTCCTCCCCCTCGTACCTGTCCCTCAACCTCTCCAACATGTACCTTGAGGGCAGCAGGTCTATCTTGTTGAAGACGTATATCCGGGGTCTATCACCGGCCCCTATCCTCCTGAGGGTATCCTCCACCACATCCACGTCCCTCTCAAAGTCCGGCTTGGAGACATCAACGACGACCAGAAGGAGGTCGGACTCGTTCGCCACCATAAGGGTGGATCTGAAGGCGGCTACCAGCTCGGTGGGTAGGTTGGATATGAAACCTACGGTATCCGACACCAGTACAGTGGCTCCCTTTATCCACGCTGCCCTCGTGAAGGTGTCTAAGGTAGTAAAGAGACGGGAGCTCTCCTTGAAGCGGGACTTGGTCAGTCTGTTCATGAGGGTGCTCTTACCGGCGCTGGTGTATCCCACCAGAGCTACACGGAAGAAGTACCTCTGCTGCTTGGTCTTCTGTTTTCTTACCTTCTCTATCTTCTTGAGGCGTTTTATTAACCTGTTTATACGGGCCTGTATCCGCCTGCGATCCACCTCCAGCTTGGTCTCACCCGGCCCCCTCGTACCTATACCCCCTCCCAACCTTGAGAGGGCACCGGGGTCCACCCGAAGGCGGGCCAGCCTGTGCTGGAGCTGGGCCAGCTCAACCTGTATCTTCGCCTCGGCCGACCCGGCGTGCTGGGCGAATATGTCTAAGATCACGTCCACCCGGTCAAGGACCTTTACGGGTATTAAGGAGGATAGGTTTCGGACGTGCTTGGGAGATAGGCGGGCATCAAAAACTACGGCATCCACACCCAGACGTTGGGCGAGCTCCCCCACCTCCCGGGCCTTTCCCTTACCGATGTAATACGCCGGATCTATCCGGCGTCTTTTCTGAACGACGATATCCACCACATCCACGCCAGCTGTGTCAAGGAGCTCCACCAGCTCGTCTATACTCCTTTGGGTCTCCGAGAGGTCGTCCGGGCTGGCCACGGCCACGACTATCGCCCTTTCCCTATCCATCACTCCCCGCCCTCCATGAGACCGAACAGGTTGAAGATCGTCTTCTTTCCCGCCTTCTTCTCCTTTCCCTCTATGGGCAAGACCAGAAGCGGTATCCTCAGGGGTTTCTCAAATATGCTAACGTCGTCGTACGTCACGTCTATGGCGATCTCGTAGGCCCCGTACCTCTCTTTGGTGGTTATAACGTACCACGAAACGTCGGCGGGTACCTCAAACTCCTGCGTGGCGGGGGCGGATAGGGACAGGAAGTCCGGGACCTCCACCCTCACCATGCCGGAGCCATCGCCAACGAGGGAGACGGTTATCTTATAGGGAACGTTGGTCAGGACCACGGACGGAACCTCTATGGCTGCGATCTGAATCGGGGAGTTCTCCCGGAGTTTGTACTTGACGCTGAAGGACCCCTCCGGCCTCCTCTCTTCGTAGTGTCCGGGTATGAACCGGGCTATGTACCTCCGCCTTACGTCAAGGAGAGCGGAGAGCATCTCGTCGGCCGACTGGAAGCGCTTTTCGGGGTCGTTCTCCATCGCCTTCAGGACTATGTCCTCCAGCTTGGGTGGGATGTCCGGGTTCAGCTTACGGGGCTTCGGCGGGAGGAACTGGGGAGAGAGCTTCTGATAGTAGATCTGCTTTACATCCCCGGAGAAGGGGGGCCGTTTGGTGAGCATGTGGTAGAGGAGGGCTCCCACGGAGTATATATCCGACCTCTCGTCGGCGAGGGAGAAGGACTTTATCTGCTCGGGAGCAGCGTAGTTGGGTGGTGGAAGGTAAGCCGTCTTCTTAAACTTGACGGCAGCCCGTGCCGCTATCTCCGCCATACCGAAATCCACCAGCAGGGGTTCCCCGCTCTCGCTGAAACGGACGTTGCTCGGTCTTATATCCTTGTGGATCAGGCCGTTCTTATGGGCGTAGGAGAGAGCGTCCAGCACCGCGAGGGTGACGTTGACTGCGGCCTCAACGTCCAGCTTATCCATTACGGTGTTCAGGTCCATCGGTAGGTAGTCCATGACGAAGAAGATATACACCCCGTCCTTATCTATATCGTGCACCCACGAGATGTGAGGGTGGGCGTCAAGGGAGGCGGTGGCCTGTATCGTCTTTATGACGAATCGGGTGAAGTCAAGGTCGGCGGCCACCTCCGGTATGAGGACCTTGAGGGCCACCTCCCTGTCAAGGCGGGTGTGCCGGGCCCTATACACCTCAAATATCAGACCTCTCCCCAAGAAGTCTATGACCTCGTACTTCCTCGCCAGTACGTGTCCCTTACTCAGAGGCATTCAGGAACTCCCTTACGGCTTCCTCCACGGCCTCTACGAGCGTTCCGAAGTTCGGCTCCTTTCCTCCTTCCAGGTCGGAGAGGACCCCCGATATCTCGGAGACGAGACGGTGCTCCGGAAAGAGGGCGGACACCTTGTCCTTCGCTTTGGTGAAGTTTATCCTGGCCCCTTTGAGGTTCCCTTCGTGATACTTTATGAGGGCCGCATCCACGTTCACCAAACCGCTCAGGAAGGTCCTTCTGTCGCCCTTCACCTTGCGGAAGGCCTTCTCCCAGTACTCGTGGGATTCGTAGAACTTACCCTCCTTGAAGAGCCTTAAACCCTCCTTCACCTCGTCCTCAACCTTACCCCGGAGGGCTATCACCTCAATCTCCACCAGTGCGCCCTTGGGCAGGTCCCTGACGGCTACGGCGGAGCGGGCGGGGTAAGGTTCGTGGAAGAAGCGGGCGTAAATCTCGTTCACCTTCGGGTAGTCTCCGATGTCTCTCAGGAAGATGGTGGTCTTTATAACGTCGTCAAGACCCAGACCCACCTCCGCGAGTATGTTGGCGACGTTCTTGATCGCCCTGAGGGTCTGCGCCTCCAACCCCTCCTCCAGCTCCCCGGTATCCGGGTTTATGCCTATCTGCCCGGCTAAAAAGACGAGGTCGCCGGCGAACCTGTACGCAGAATAGGGTCCTATCGGTCTGGGATATTTGGGCATGTACGGTATTATAGTCCGGAAAGAAGGGAGAGGGGATGCAGAATGTAAAAGGTGAATGTCCCCATACGGCCCTGCCGGGTTTCGTATCCTCTCCCGGTTAAATCCGGAATAACCGTTTAATAGTGAGTACCTTGAAGATAGAATATCGCTAAGGAAGTGTTGTTGCATCGGAATGAGTCTGCGAGCATGGTACTATCCCCGCCCGAAGCGATACCATCACTCCGATAGCCCGGCACTCCGGAGTGAGTATCCGGTTCATGCCTACCCCTCCTTCAGCAGCCTATCAACGTTCAACTTCAAGCCTTCTATCAGGTCTATGTCCTCGTCCCAGCCTTTGACCACCCATCCTTTCCCCCTCTCCG
>CAYYQD010000082.1:0-5469 GCA_964473735.1 uncultured bacterium | reverse complement strand
TCTCCAGCGAATGGACACCCGGATCGCCGATCAGAGAGGAGGATGCGGTCTCACTCACCCTTTAGCTTCATCACCTCCCGGCGGAAGACCTCGGAGCGGTGTCTGTAGTTCTTAAACATATCAAACGACGCGCAGGCGGGCGACAGGAGGACGGGCACACCCAACCTCTTCGCCTCTCCGTAGGCCATCCTGACGGCGGTACCGTAGTCCTCGGCCACCAGAACGGGTACCACGGCACCGAAGGTGGAGGCTATATTCTCCCTGTTCCTCCCGACCGCCACCACGACGGCCACCTTCTCCCGTACGGTCCCCCTCAAAACCGACAGGTCCAGCCCCTTATCGTCCCCTCCCATTATGAGGACCACCCTACCCTGAAAGGACCTCAACGCCATCTCCGTGGCTCCGGGGTTGGTTCCCTTGGAGTCGTCGTAGAACTTCACACCGGACACCTCCCCTACGAAGGTGACCCTGTGGGGAAGCAGGGAAAGGGAGGGTACGGCTCCGAACACCCTATCCGTCTCCCCTCCCGCGGCTATAGAGGAGGCCATGGCCATCAGGAGGTCGTAAAGGATGGGAACGGACCGGAGATGGGGAGGAACCTCTACCCTACCGTAGGGAGTGAAGGCCCAGCGTCCATCGGAGTAATAGTGTGCGTTCGCACTCCTCAGGCTTACTGTTATAACTTCCCCTGCGCTCCTCTCCCGGAACGCCCGATAGTGCGGATCGTCCCGGTTAAGTACGGCAACGTCTCTTACCGTTTGGTTTTCTAAGATGCGTAGCTTGTCCGACAGGTAGGCCTCAAAGGATCCGTGCCAGTCAAGGTGATCCGGAGAAACGTTGGTTATCACCGCCACGTCCGGCCGGAAACTACGGACGTAGTGCAGCTGGAAAGAGGAGACCTCTAAGACGAACGTACCTTCCTTAAAGGCTAAGTCCGACGTCGGTACCCCCCAGTTCCCGCCTATGAAGCTACCGGGGAGGAGGTTGTGGGTGAAGTGAGCCACGGTGGATTTACCGTTAGTGCCGGTTATACCTATTACCTTTCCTTTCAGGTAGTACCAGCCTATCTCAAGTTCGGACACTATCGGAATCTCCGAGGTCTCCGCCCGCGCGAGTATCCGGTTGTGCGGAGGGATGCCCGGGGAGGGGGATAAGAGGTCGGTCATCAGAATACGGTAGGTGTTGTCCCCCCACTCATCGGCCTCGGGGGATGTAAGGTCCGATACGAAGGCCTTACCCCCTACCCTCTCAATAAGCCGCTTAAGGGCCCTCCCCGTGCGGGCGTACCCTAAAATTCCTACGTACTTACCCTCCACCTTCAAGGGGAGATTTTAAGGGAAACGGGCCACCTTCAGCCGTTTTCAATCCGTTAGATGTGTGCCCACCGTAGAGCACGCATTCGGATGGACCTTTAAGCGACGGTTTGGATAATGCCCGTCTGTCGTTTCCGAAATTACCTACATTAAGTGCCTCAAAAATTTTTTACGTAAAACTCAACAATTTACAATTCTAAAGGACGTTGAAACCGATCCCGTACGCACGTAGAATAAAAGAAACAGGAGGTAAAAAATGGGCCGGTTCGTATGGATAGGAGGTAAGAGCATGAGGAAGGCGATTTTATCTTTAAATATCCTCCTTTACGTAGCGTTAGGGGGTTATATGGCCCTCAAACCTTCCGAGGCTGTGGCCACGTCTTTGACCCCCCTTCTAACGGCCCTATCTCCCACGTATCCTCTCACGCGTTGCTCCTACGGGGAGAGGGAGTACTACTACAACGGAGACTCTCTGATAGTGAGCGGGAAGGACACCGTACGGCTCTCCCCTCCCCCTCCCCCCGGTAAGTACAACTTTCTGGTAGGATGTAACGACGGCTTCTTCGTTGTAGAGTGGTACAGGAGAAGGGTACGGTACTACTCCCCCGACGGTGCCATGAAGGTGAAGTTCCTGATAAGGTCGGACCACACCCAGCCCCTGCAGATCTTCAGGTACGGGGACAGGATTTTAATGAACGCTTCCACGCCGAGGCTAAAACGGAGAGCCCGCACACTCAACTCCGGGTACTACGTCCAGATTTACACCCTTGACGGGATATACGAGAGGTCGGCCTTTCCCATGCCGGAGGAGGTTGATAGGCTCGGCTACAACGACACCTATACCCTCATGTACCTGAAAGGGGACACCCTGTATTACGCCTTTCACTTCTACCCCTGCGTGTTTAAGCTGAAGGTGCCGGAGGTCAAACCCGTTGGAAAGTCCTGTGGTCTCTTCCCCATGCCCAAAGCCGGCAAGATAACATGGGTTAAGAGGGGTAGGGATAGCATACCGCGTTGGCCGGAGTACCCGGATAGTCTCCCGGCTATAGTGGATCTATACGAGAAAGCGGGCAAGATGTACGTCAAAGTTTCCGATGGGAGAGAGGTTAAAGAGGTTCCCGTTCGTTAGTACCCTCCTGTTCCTCTTCTCCCTCTTTCTGCTGTGGAGGGTGAACGTTCTTAAGGAGTACGAAGCCTTCGCGAAGGATACGCTCCATAAGGTCCCGGCTCCCCTCGTACTCTCCTCCCTCGGCATGGGTACGCACATAGTGTATGTACATCCCCCAACGGCGTGCATAGTTTCACCGGAGGAATGGAAGGTTTTGACGTCCCACCCCGCGACGGTCCTCGTCCTGCCCCACAGGGACGCCGGAGAGAGCCGGAAGTGGATAAAGAGCATGAGGTACAGGGGGAAGGTAATCTTGGATACGGATATGGTGTTCCTCAAGCTCTTCAGAATACTGGGCGTAAAGGATCCACCCTTAAAACTGGTAGTGAAGAACGGTCGGATAGTCTTCTACGAGGCAGGGCCTTCGGACGGCCAGAGCACATTACGGGCTTACAATTTCTATTCCGGGAGGTAAGTATGCTACTGTTAGGGACGATTTTATCTAACTTTCAGGATAGCGCACTCCTGCTTCCTAAACTGCGGGACGTTAAAATTGACGGAAATCTGGAGGAGGTCTGGGACTCCGCCCTAACCTTCACGGACTTCAAGCAGCAGTACCCGGAGTTCAACGGTGAAGTACCCTACAGCACTACGGCCAGGGTATTCTACACGGACAGGGCCCTGTACGTGGCTTTCATCTGCAAGGGCAGGAAACCCGTACTCCAGAGGGGAAAGAGAGGGTCTCTGTCTCCGGACAACGTGCAGATAGAGCTGGACCCTTACGACGGAAGCGGAAGGAGGTACTACCGCTTCTTAGCCGACCCCTTCGGCAACAGGGCAGACGTTGAGATAAACTCCGGCATATTCAACTCCCAATGGGACACGGAGTGGGAGGCCGCCGGCAAGGTAATGGAGGACGGATACGTGGTGGAGATGAGGATACCCTTCAAGGCCTTCCGGTACAGGAGGGGAACGGTGTGGGGTATGGCCTTTGATAGGGGGACAGGGGACGGTTATTCCCTTCGCACTCCCCTTAACCGTAGGGGGATATTTCCGGATATGCACCGGGTAAGGATCTCTCCACCGCTATCCTGGGCGATGACCCTGATGCCCTACGCCACGTACCGTAAGGACTCCCTGTACGACCTCTGGACGGATAGGTACGACCGGCTGGAGCGGTTCTACGTTGGAGGGGACGTGCGCCTAACTGTTGAAGACAACTTCGCCCATCTTACTGTAAAGCCAGACTTCTCCAACGTGGAGTCTGACCCCTACTACATAAACGTCGGGCGGTACAGGTACTACCTTCAGGAGCGCCGTCCTTTCTTCACCCACGACAAGGACCTATTCACTCCCAACTTCAACGACTTCCTGCCCTACACCATGCTGGTCTATACCCGCAACATCGGGATGGACGATTACGGCAACGAGATACCCATAACCTACGGTCTTAAGGGGGGTATATCCCTTTGGGGAGCAAACTTGGCCATCCTCACGGTCAGGACGGACTCCAACCAGATATGGAATCTACTCCGAGCCAGCTATAAGAGCGAAAACCTCGCTGTGGGCTCCTTCTTCGGTAGATACACGGGCAGGTACTCATATCCCGACTTCCTCAACCCCGGAAACTTCATTTCGGTAAAGGACACCAACACCTTAGCCGACGTTGATTTTACCTTCAACTACGGCTACCTTCAGGGAGGCGCGGTCCTGATGCACGCGGATTATTACGATGAGATTTCGGGATGGAGGAGCGGATGGAGAAGGGCCGCAGGCTTCGGATACTCATCGCAGGAGTGGAAGGTAGGAGTATCCTACAGTCAGATAGACTCCCTCTTCTACGCCGAGCGGATAACCTACATGCCGGCCGCCGGCTCAAGGGACATAAGTTTCACCCTCCACCGCACAATATACAACGTATGGAGATTTAACTACGTGGGTCTTGGAGCCGACTTCGGAATAGCACGGGAGCAGGGAGAACCTTACTCAAAGTACGTAAGTCCCTCCTTAGGAGTAGCCTTCGGACAGGGGCACAGCCTCTATATAAATGGAAGCCTCGGAGACGCCTACAGCTACGACCCCTACAGAGACACTCTGGTGCATTACCTAAGCAAAGACCTCAACTTGTATTCCTACATCAACCTGAATGCGAACTACTGGTCCGTGTGGTTCTCTGCGGGAAACCTGTACAACTACGCCACTGGAGATCTGGGAGACTACACTACTCTGAGTATAAACACACCGTGGCGCTTTTCGGAGTTTATCAGGGTAAGCAACTCCGTAAGGGTGTGGAAATATCCCGGCCTTGATCCCACGTACTCCAACATTATGCGCCTTACCTTTTCCCTTGGAAACGTCGCCACCGCCCGCATGGGCTGGGAGAAGGTCGTAAAGCATCCAAACACGATGGTAGGCATATACGACAGGGCATGGGTATTCCTGTCCTTTGAAAGGGGACTTACGGGTCTGTACATCTCCCTCAACACGAAGCTCTACCCCACCGACACCCTGAACCTCAACCCCCTCACGTACAGGAGGGCGGACTACATACTGGGGATAAAGCTTAAGGGGTACCTTAGACTATGAGGGAAGTGCTTTTCGTTTTGTCTCTGGGCGTTTTACTTTTGGCCGGTAGCCCACCCGTAAATGCGGATAGAAAGACGGATATGGAGTTAGGGATGAAGGTGAAAGTGAGGGTGGGCGATAGCACCATCACCGTGTGCAGATGCCCTACGAACTACGGCAACTGCTTCTGTACGCCGGAGGGTATGCTTGAGGAGGAGGACGTGGGGAAGTAGGGTTCCCATTTGAAATACCTTGTGAGATCAGCAATGGGTTTTATACTTGCAGGAAGGGTAGAGCCGTTTTTAGCAGTATTCGCGCGTTCAGGAAGAGAAAAGTGAATTATGGTAGAGGATCCTCTTGCTTAGACGTCGCTATCGTTTTTTGTACCCCATCAACTCCGCTATCTGCTTTATACTTTCCGTGTCATACGGCAGTGATGAATTGTGTTCTTGGGTGTTGTCTAACTCACTGCGGGGGGAGGGG
>CAYYQD010000081.1:0-5546 GCA_964473735.1 uncultured bacterium | reverse complement strand
GTTGTTTGATTCGTTAGACCTATCCAGTCTCAAGGAAGCTTTTGTGGAGAAGATGCCCCTACACTTTTGTCTAAACGGTGAGTTCCGAACGGTTTCCAGAACGACTACTTTCGTAAATCCCAACGGCCACCCTATTAGGTTCAAAGAGAAGACCCAAGCTGTGAAGGTGAAAGATGAGATCATTCTCTGGATGGAGTAGATGCAGATTCGCATAACGCTTATATCCGATGGTCCCATTCTCCTCCCCATCCATTACAACGAGCACGTCCAGGCGATGCTCTACAGGTACCTTGACCGCGACATAGCGACCCGCCTGCACAATGAGGGCTTCAGATACAGAAAACGCTCTTTCAAACTCTTCACCTTCTCCAGAATACACGCCAGAAGCCGCTACGACAGAAGAAACAAACTCATAACCTTCTTTCCACCCATACGTATCCACTTCGCCTTCGCCGTTGATAGCGTGGGCAGGTCCTTCTTAAACAACGTAATAAAAGCTGACAGCATCGTCTTAGAGGGCAACTTATTGCAGGTGGCAGATGTGCAAATCTCTTCCCCTGCTGTCGGGGAGGAAATGAGAGTCAAAACCCTCTCCCCCATAACCGTATATCGCACACACCTAAAAGACGGCAGAAAGCGCACCACCTACTATCCGCCCGACTCACCCGAATTTCCCCTCCTTATAAAGCTCAACCTCCTGCGGAAGTACGAAACCCTCTACGGCAGGGAGTACCCCTCAAGTTTGGAGGTGGAGGTACTGAAAAGGGGTAAGATGGCCATAATAAAGTACAAGGGAACCGTCATCAAGGCGTGGGACGCCCATCTCCTCCTCACAGGGGAGCCGGAGATCCTGAAGCTGGCCTTAGGGGCAGGCCTCGGAGCCAAGAACAGTCAGGGGTTCGGTATGGTTATCCTAACATAGAGCCTGCCCTATCAGAAGTTTAGCCCCACGCCTACGCTCGCCTCCGCCCATCCGGTGTAGCCGGCGGAGAAAGATCCCAAACTCTCCGATGCGACCTCACCGAAGAGGTACAGGGGTTTTAAAGCCCTGTAAGAGGCGAAGAGACCCACAAAGAGAGAGGGAGATAGCTTGGGTGGCGTGTGCGAGCCCCCACCGATTATGTTGTTCCCTGACGGGGCGTATTCGTTCACAACACCGAGGGAGACGAAGGATCCGTAGGTGAAGCTCTCCCCACCCCCGGCGTATATCCTCCCACCTATCCCCACGTAGAGCATGTTCCCGCTTTTAACCGTATCGCCGTCCTGCACCTCCCACACTACGGGTTTAAGGGAGTTCCACGTGTGGTACAGCACGACATAGGGCGCGAAAGCGCTGGCACTTCCGAGGGGGCCGAGGTACTGCCGGAAGAAGTCCGGCAAAGATATCTCCACATCGTAGCCTATACGAACCTTCCCTTCCACGCCAAGGTTGTGGTTAGTGTTAAAGGCACCGAAGAAAGGAAGCCACGGACCTGCCCCACCTTCAATCCAGGGTCCTGCGAACACTCCGGTAGGCACAAGGAGAATCAACGTTAAGGCGACCTTACGCATAGCATGGGCATTCTACGGAGGGTATGTACGACCCTGATAAACTTTTGTAGGATACAGTGCAAAAGTGTGATTTATGCACAATAGGTGTAAATAATAGATAAATGCCGGAATACTTACCATCAGATCCACGGTTTCATGGTGTGATTACAGAAGAAAGCCGTATTTCTCCGTTCTCACCGATAATGGAGATAAACCCCGACGACACACCGACGCACCGGAAGATAAGATAAAAGCCCGCTCCCCCCTTAGAATACCCTCCATGGGAGAGCTCTGGAAGTTGGGCATCATGATAGTGGTCGGTCTCGTAGTGGCCTACGGTGGTGTCATAGTTTCACTACTACTCGGTCCCAGACGCCCGAGCAAAACGAAGAACTACCCTTACGAGTCCGGTATCCAGGTAAAGGGGGACGCCCACGGCAAGGTGGCCATAAAGTACTTCTTAGTGGCCCTCCTATTCCTCATCTTTGACGTTGAGGCCGTCGTGCTCTTTCCGTGGGCCATGCAGGTTGGCAACATGAAGCTGCTCGCCGCCGTAGAAGGCGGTTTCTTTCTTTTAGTCCTTATAGCAGCCTACCTGTACGCCCTCGGTAAAGACGCCATACGCTGGATAGACTGATCAACGACGTTTTCTTAACAGGCGTTCCGCCTCATCAACGGTTATCTGACCCTTTTCAAGTAAGTCTATCACATCCTTTACATCGGGTGATGGCTCCTCTCTCGGTGTGAGTCCTAAGGTCTTTAAAAGGGCATGAAAACGGGCTTTAACCGTAGGAAAGGACACGCCTAACTTCCTAGCTAAATCCGAAAAGTTCCCCTCACTTTTCAAAAACTCAAGCAGGAACTCCGTCTGCTCCTCGTCCAACCTTTCAAAGGGTGACCGGGGGAATCGTCCGTTTATCTGTGTCCCGCACCCGGTACATTCCAGAGAGCGCACCACCAGCTCACCACCACACACCGGACATCTGTTCAACCTCCCCATCGTTGTATTATAGCCCCGTATGGAGGGGTCGCCCTACCTATTTCGTTGTTCTGTTTTAGAATACCCGCCAGCCATGAAAAGGAAGGTAGAGTTTCCGGCCATAGGGAAGATCTCTCCGGAGTTCTTTGACGAGTACATCTTCCCTCATCTTGGCGCCAAAAGGGAGGAGGTCATCGTACCTCCCCAGCACGGTGTGGATACGGGCGTCGTCCGTATCGGCAACGGTAAGGTCTTAGTCTTTACCACCGACCCCATATACATCCTCCCGGCCTACGGATGGGAAAAGGCGGCGTGGTTCGCGTGGCATATTCTGGCCTCGGACGTAACTACCTCCGGCTTTCCCCCCACCTACATAACCGCCGACTTCAACCTACCGATGGAGATAACCGAAGAGGAGTTCGCCACCGTATGGAGCGTGTGGGACCGGGAGAGTAAGAAGTACGGTGCCACGGTCGTAACGGGGCACACCGCCCGCTACCCCGGAACCACCTACCCCATGGTGGGAGGGGCCACCTTCATAGCCTTAGCCGACGAAGACAAGTTCCTTACCCCGAAGATGGCTAAACCCGGGGACGCCCTCATCATAACCAAAGGGCCGGCCGTTGAGGCCACGGGCATATTCGCCAGTCTCTTCCCCAACTACATAACCGAGAAGCTCGGCCCGGAGGTAGCGGAGGCGGGTGAAAGGCTCTTCTGGAAGATGAGTACGGTGGATGACGCCCTAACGGCGGTTTCCGTCGGCTACAGGGACGAGGGCGTAAGGGCCATGCACGACGCCACCGAGTGCGGTATCTTGGGGGGAGTGTACGAGATGGCCGAGGCCTCCGGAGTGGGCGTGATATACTACAAGGACAGGACACCGATCCAGCCCGGAGTTATGGAGATAACCTCCCTCTTCGGGATGGAACCTTTCTCCTCCATAAGCGAGGGAACGCTGGTGATGGCCGTAGCCCCTGACAGAGCCGACGAGGTAGTGCGTCGCCTTAAAGAGAAGGGTATAAACGCCGCCATCGTGGGGGAGTTCCTCCCGAAGGATAAGGGTATGTGGGTCGTGGAGAACGGCACGCAGAGACCCCTTGAACACCCCCGCGTGGACCCTTTCTGGTCCGCGATTGATAGGGCCCTTAGAGAGGGGTTGAGTTGAGGGAGATAATCTTAGCCTTCTTTACGGGGTTCCTGACGGGTGTCGTCTTCTCCCTCGCCCGTCTCCCCATCCCGGCTCCCCCTACCCTGGCCGGTATAATGGGGATAGTGGGGATATTCGCCGGCTACCTTCTGGTGAAGTACCTCACCGGGAGATAAAAAAGGGGGGCGTACGCCCCCCTTTCTCTTTTTTTTAAGCGCGGCTCTACCTGACCACCACGGTCCTGATACCGGAGGGTGTCTTTACGAAGTAGGATCCACTCTTGAGACGTACGATTTGGCCGCTCTCTGCGTTCCCCTGACCGACGAGTCTACCGGAGAGGTCGTATATGCTGTAGGCTCCCCTGACCTTCAGGCCGCCCTTCACAACGCTAACGTCGTCGCTGGATACGACCGGAGCCTCCTCCGTGGCCGTGGTTATGCCGAAGAAGTGGTAGTCCGTACGTACGTCAAAGTCACCGGTGTTCCCGAAGCGACGGGACCACGCCACGTGGAGGAACTGCCTGCCGGAGGTGGTGTCCTCCGGACCCGTGATCACGGGATGCCAAGTGGTGAGTACGCCGTACTTGTAGTTGGGGTCGTTTATGCTATCGCGGTGGATCCAATAACCTCCACTCAGGGGTAGGGCGGCCACCATAACGTACATGGTGTCGGTGGTACTGTCGACGGGCGTATCCTTATCCCCGCGGAGCATGGCTACCCACACGGTGTCGGCCGCGAAGGCCACCGTTGGCCAGAGCTCGTCGTCGGTTGTAGCACTACAGGTATTCTGATGGAAGGTAGCACCGGTATCCGTACTGTACTGAATGCGGCAGTCGTAGTCGGACGAAGAGAAAGGATAGGTATAGACCACTGCGAAGTAGGGTCCTCCCCTATACCCTTTAGCGTGGGGGAAGAATCCTTTACCGAAGGTAGCGGCACGCTCTGTCCAGACATCCCCAAGGGGAGAGCCGTCGGCCAGAAGGATCGTGTCCCCGTTCGTCGTATAGACCAAAAACAGCCTGTCAGAATAGTCGTTGCCAAAGTACTCTATGCTCATACGATTGACAGTTGAGCTGTCTCCCACGGCGTAGGCTATCCCACCGATGCTGTTAACGACATTGCTGTCTGGATACTCAACCCGCACGAACATAACGGAGTCCTTGTTGGCGTTCCAGTAGGCAAGGTAAATCCAATAGGCGTTGAACTCTTCGTAGTCGGTGGTGACCGTCGGATAGTCCTCGTAATCGCTTGCAAAGGAGAGATAGTACATGTAAGTTGAACCGTCAGAGCGGTTCACACGGAGGAGACGGGGGTCGTGGTCCGAGGCGGAGTAGGCCTTGGAGAAGGCCACCCAAACGTGGGCTCCGTCGACGGCTATGGAAGGGTTGAGAAAGTAACCGGAATAGTAGTAAGATACCCAGCGACTCCATGTAACGGTACGGCCAGAGAAATCAACCACGCCCTTGTAGAGCAGAACGCTGTCCTGTACGACCACCGCGGCGAAGAGGGTGTCGGACCTGGGGTCCTTTACCACATCAAAGTACTTCTCGTCGTAGCTGGCGGAGGCGAGATAACCGTCTGTGCTCTCCCACAGGGGCTTTTCGGAAGCGGGGGACTGGAAGGGTTTGCGGCGTATCTCGTAGACCTCGTCCTTCAGGCGGGCCATCTTGCTCATGTAGGCGTTGTCTATTACGGTGCCGCCGTAGTAAGAGCGTAAAAGCTCCGCGGCCTCCGAGCCTCTCCCTTCTCTCTTGAGGGCTTCGGCCCGGATATCCACATCAGATACTGAGTTCAGACGTGCTACGGTGGTCTTAGCCTCTACGGGCTTATCCACCAGCGCGATGATCCATAACATCTCCTAACCTCCTTCTTGCTTTTTGAACGTTTATTT
>CAYYQD010000080.1:0-5745 GCA_964473735.1 uncultured bacterium | reverse complement strand
TTACGCGTTAAAATACCTTCGTGCCCCTGACGTTTGACCACTTAGCCCCGGTATACGACCATTTCATGTGGCCGTTTGAAAGGGGAGCCTTACGTGTATGGAGGAGGATGCTCTGGAAAGGCGTAAAGGGGAGGAGGGTCCTTGAGGTGGGCGTAGGTACGGGGGCTAACTTCCCGTTTTACCCCAACGGTTTATTCGTCGTCGGTATGGACAGGAGCCGGAAGATGCTCCTGAAAGCCAGAGAGAAGGGGGGGCATCCGTTGGTGATGGGAGAGGTAGAGCATCTGCCTTTTAAAGATGGGGCCTTTGAGGAGGTGGTTTCCACGCTAGTATTCTGCTCTGTAAGGGACCCTGTACGGGGGCTGAGGGAGATACGCAGGGTGCTTGGAGAAGGCGGAAGACTGCACATGTTGGAGCACGTGCGTCCGGAGGACTGGAAGGGTAGGGTATTTGACCTCCTCAACCCTATAACCGTTCTCTTGATGGAGGAGCACATAAACCGGAACACCCACGAGCTCCTCCCCAAGGCGGGATTCAGAGTGCTAAGGACGGTTAAACTAACCTCGGACGGGCTCTTCAGGTACGTGTTGGCAGAGCGCCTTTAGCCTTTGAACGGGGCTAAGATCTGTGGCAGTACGCGGCCGGGGCTATCTGCCAACGACCCCGACGCCGGCGACGGCGTACCCGACTCCCTCTATAACGTCCGCAGGGTCCGGGCAGGAGCATGTACCCTCGCATCCGCACTCAAACACCACGACCTCCTCATCGCGGCTAACCTTAAGCACGGTGTATCCGGCCTCGCTCAGGGCTTTCTTTACCCTCGTCTCACAGACGGAGCAGTGCATACCTTTTACCTTTGCTATCCTTCTCATGGTACGGGTACCTTAAAGGTGCCCCCGCCCTCCCTGTGAGCCGATTTGATGGTGTTGCGTACCTACTCCTTCTCCTCTATGCCGGCGTCCTTCACCTTCTCCCCGGGCTCTATGTACATACCTTTAAAGAGGTGCCGCTTTATCTTCCGGGTGGTGGTCTTTGGGAACTCCTCGTACCGCAGGGCGAAGCGCTTTATCCTCTTGTAGGAGGCTAAATCTCTGGACAGCCGCTCTATCTCCTTCTCTATCAGGCCGTAGATGAAGTCGTCGTCGGGTTTTATCCCCCGCCTGTGGGCCTCCTCCCTTACGGAGTCAAGGTTGGGATACACCAGAGCCTGAACCTCCTCGTCCCCGGTATCGGGGTTTCTGGCACCGAAGACCAGAATCTCCTCCACGAAGGGAGACTCCAGTATCTTGCTCTCTATCTCCTCCGGGTAGATGTTCTTCCCGCCCTTAGTCACTATCACGGCCTTCTTGCGGCCCGTTATGTAGAGGTATCCGTCCTTATCAAGGTACCCTATGTCCCCCGTCAGGAACCACCCGTCTTCCGTGAAAACCTCCCTCGTCGCCTTTTCGTTCTTGTAGTACCCCTTCATCACGACGGGTCCCCGGGCTGCTATCTCACCCTCCCCGTCCTCGGTCGGGGCGACTATCCTTATCTCCACGCCGGGTATGGCGACTCCCACGGAGGGGAGGCGGGGGTCGTGGGGAGGCGTAACGGTCAGTATAGGTGAGGTCTCCGAGAGACCGTACCCCTGAATGACGTGGAAACCGAGCTCTTCCAGCCCTCTGGCCACCCACAGGGGAAGGGCGGCCCCCCCGGACACCATGAACTTCAAACGGTCAAGCCCCAGCTTCTCGTGTAGCGGTTTAAATAGGCGACGGTTCAGTCGTTTGCCCACTACGGGAAGTCTGGAGGTGCTTCTCATAGCGTTGAATACTGCCCTCCGGAGTGCCGGAGCCTTAGCCACCTCCTTCATTATCCGTGTGTATATCTTCTCCAGTATCAGTGGAACCGTGAGCCACACGGTGGGACGGGTATCCCTCATGTCCTGCATCATGTGGTCCGGCCGCAGGGAGCGGGAGTAGGAAACCGTAGCACCGATGTATATGGGAGAGAGGAAACCCACCGTGCACTCGTAAACGTGGTGGAGGGGGAGGATGGAGAAGAAGATGTCCTTCTCGTATATCGGTATAACCTGATACACCCCCTCTATGTCGCTCATTATGTTCCTGTGTGTGAGCATGACCCCCTTGGGGGAGCCGGTCGTACCCGAGGTGAAAAGGACTTCCGCCAGATCCTCCGGTGAGACCTCCACCCTGTCCACGCCAGCGTACTCCCCGTCCACCGAGGAGAAGGTGGGTAGCCCACCGTTCTCGTCCATAGATAGGATCCCCTCCAAACCTAAGTCCTTGCGGGCTTCCTCCAGCTCCGGGACGTACCTACCCGAGGCTACGACGTGCTTGACCCCGGCGAAGTCTAACAGGTATCGCCTCTCCATGGCGCCAAGGCGGGCGTCTAAGGGGACGACCGTGGCACCGGCCCAGAGGATTCCAAGGTACGCCTGCCCCCACTCCGGCCTGTTCTCGGATACCAACGCGACGAAGTCCCCCTTACGTATTCCCCACTCCTTCTGGAGGAAATCGGCTATCCTCCGCACCCTCTGATAGGCCTGGGCGTAGGTGTAGGATACCCAGCGCTTACCCCTCCTTATCCGGGACATCTCCTTGTTGGGCAAGCGTCTCACCGTGGCCTCAAACATCTCCGTTATAGTCTTGAACCCTTTAGGTTTCCTGATTATCCTGTGACCCATATTAGGGTATTATAGTCCGGACGATGGGAACGGAAAAGGGTGGAATGGATGCAATTCGGAAGTGAATCAAATTCAATACGCCCCATTGTTATGGAAAAATATTGCAGTTTGTTCGTATATAACGCATTTACGTGCATAAATTATGCACCGTAGCTGTAGAACACGGGATCCCGGATGTACAGAAAACGTTAGAGGTTCTATACGGGGAATGTCGCACGTGGGCGAAATCCCTATCACCCGCAGGAACCGAACGAATCGCCTCAGCGAGAATCCCTCGTTATGCGGCAATATCCACGGTGAGCCAATGGGTCTAACGTAGAATACCCGTATGGTTCTTCTTGTATCTTCCCTACTCTCCATAAAACCCGTAAAATTGCCCAATGCCCATAGGCTACGTACGATGGCTGACAGCCTGACCCCGTACCGATTGATACAGATTATACCCGAAGAGGATTCGTTCCCCACAGATTCGGCTCTCGTGTGGGTGGGTTATACTTCCGAGGAGCTGGTAATATACGCCCGTCTGTATCAGGGGGAGATAAACGCTACGAGTAGGCGGAGGGACTCTAAATCCGTACTTGAGGGTTCGGAGGATGCTCTGAAGATTTATCTCCAAACCAAAGGTTGGGGTATTGCGCAGAGCGATTACGTAGTTGCCGTCAACCCTCTGGGAACGGTGTCCGACAGGTACGGCCATGGGCCATGGGACGGTGAAAACTACGCTGAGACGGTCGTCCATCCGTGGGGGTGGGAGGTCCTGCTCCGTATCTCCTTTTTAACTCTGGACTACGTGAAAACCGACTGGGGCTTTAACGTGGAGAGGAGTATAACCTACAACACCTCCCGCCAGATGCTCGTTCCTAACCTTAAATCCGACCCAAAAAGGTACGCAGTACTGAATATAGACTGGGCGTACGTAAAACGCAAGAGGAACGTTAGTGTGGTGGTTATACCTTCGGCTCGCCTCCAATCGGAAGCCGACGAGGGCTGGGACGGTGATCTCAAAAAGAGAAAAGTTCTACCCATGGCCGGCATAACCCTAAGGACGAAGCGGGGGATAGGCGAACTCTTAGACGCCACTTTCCTGCCGGACTTCTCGGACGTGGATGTGGATATGGTGGAGTTCCGTCTGGACAGACTTCCGGTCAATTATCCGGAGAGGAGACCCTTCTTCGTTGAGGGAAGGACTTACTCCCCATCGCAGCGGATAGTAAGGACCAGGAACATCGTTCAGCCTATCTTCGGAGTAAAATTCTACTCGTCGCATAAGAGGAACGACTTCTACGTAAATACCCTGCGGGACGTGTTTTTAGGATGGGTATCCTTTGGAAAGGGAGAGTGGAGGGCCACCGACAACTTGAGCCTATCCTCATCCTTCGCCGTAACTGATAGCTCTAACTATCAGGTCTTTGGAGGCGCTATCTCTTATTACCTGCCCCCTCTAAAGGGCTACGTATCCGTCTCTCAATACAGGAACTTTCCTGTGGGGGCCTCCTACCGGAGCCTGAACGTAGGGAGGTACGCGGACGTGGGAGTATCCGGAGAAATATGGTACAATGAGATAGAGAGAGGGTACCTCTCCTCCTTCAATGCCATAGCGTTGAATTTTGATGACGTCAGAAAGTACGGGGTGTGGATGAGGTACAAGTACTATACCAAGCTGATTGGAAGGACCTTTTATACGGAGATCAACGTGGAATGGAGCGAGAGAAAAAGGTTAAGCAGCGGTGTGCCTATAACCGTACACCGTGGGGCCTCACCGATGCTCTCACTTCTGCCGTTCGTGATAGGTTTCAACTTCACGTACGCCCGGTACGACTATCTCAAAGAGTACGGATACGATTCGCTGTACGGTATATCGGATTTTTCTACCCGCTATATGGACATAATGCCGGGGTTATACGTATCCAGATGGAAGAACCTCTTTGTAAGTCTACGCGTGGGGACGTATTTGGGTCATCCTCTGCGAGCCTTGAGCGTATCCGCAGGCGTCTCCCCCTACGGCTTTAACACGGACCTCGCTCTTTTTACCTACAGAACCGTCCTTGACGATATAACCACACTGCAGTACAGCGGTGAGATACCCCTTCCTTTCAACTTGATTCTTAAACCCTACCTGAACTACACCGTGGAGAACTTGTGGAGGTACTCCTACCTTGAGGGCAACTTAGTCCTTATATGGGAGCCCAGACCCCTAACCGGTGTCTATCTGGCTGTGAACAAGCGACTTTACGGGGAAACTCCGAGGGACCTCCATCACCTGTACGAGAAGGAGGTCCTGAAGGTGCAAGTACGAAAGAGGGTTTGGTAGATTTCTATTAACGGTGGGTTGCACAAACGTACAACGGAGCGCTTAAAGAAAGGGGGGAAAGTGATGATCCCGGAGGTCAGTAGAAGGAAAGATGGGGACCACACGTGTATTCAGAATCCTCACATGTTATGCTCACATTCAGCGGGCGCTCTGATAGTAGGTAGGGACACCGCTCCGGCAGGATATCCACACGGGTCGTGTTTCCCCCTTATAATAGTCGGCGCATGTGAATGATAGGATGAGATAGGTTTGACCGTATTGAATACAAGGGAGGGGTATCCACTTGACAAATTGTGGTACCCCCCACATTATTCTATGCTTCTGTATGAGAGGCCGAGTAGGTAGGGAGGGAAGGGAGAGAAAGAGGATCTTTTCCCTTTAAGGCGAAATTCTTCTGCCTTGGAGGGTTTGATCCTGGCTCAGGGCTAACGCTGGCAGCGTGCCTTAGCCATGCAAGTCGAGCGAAGAGGTCTCCTTCGGGAGGCCTCTTAGCGGCGGACGGCGGAGTAATACACGGCTAACCTGCCCCGGGGAGGGGGACAACCCGGGGAAACCTGGGCTAATCCCCCGTACGCTCCCTCGGGGGCATCCCTGAGGGAGGAAAGGGTATCGGGGGGAAACTCCCGATACTCGCCCCGGGAGGGGGCCGTGGCCCATCAGGTAGTTGGTAGGGTAACGGCCTACCAAGCCTAAGACGGGTAGCCGGCGTGAGAGCGCGGCCGGCCCGAGGGGCACTGAGACACGGGCC
>CAYYQD010000079.1:0-5793 GCA_964473735.1 uncultured bacterium | reverse complement strand
CGCTATCAAACGACCAGATACAGCCCGTTATAGTGCAGAGTGCGGGAGTGTGGTTCGTTTTCTGGAAGGAGAGGTCGGATACCGTGGATTATATCACGAAGGCGTGGAGGGTTGAGTGGGCCAAGAGCGTTGATAGGGGGGCCAGCTGGATATACGGTGGGAGGGTCTCAAGCGATACGTTTCTTATGTTTGATGATACGACCGGTGGAGATTACATGGGCTTCGTGTTCAACGAAGGTGCGCTGTACGGTGTTTGGGGCAACGACAGGAGGTTTCCCACGGCCATGGTTTTTTTCACGAGGACGACCCCGGGGATCATATCTGCGGACGAAGGAAGGGAAGAGGAAGGATCCCCTCCGTTTGATGTTTCGGGTGGTAGTTTGACGTTGCTGACTTTCGGTCGGGTCTATTCCGCCTCCGGTAGGTTAGTTTATGAGGGCAAGGGCAGGGTCTCACTACCAAGGGGCGTCTATTTCGTTATAGCTGGCAGGGACATCTTTAAGGTGATGGTAAGGTAGGGCGTCGCACCGTATTTCGCATACCCAGTCCCATCAAACCAGAGAAAAGAGCCGTGAGGTATCACTTTGGGTACGAATCCCGTATAAGTGGTACCTACATCGTGCTATCCCTTTCCCATAGGCCGCAACGGTTAGGCCCCGCTCCATCCATGGCGCATTATCGGAGCGTTGCCGGGTATCTTCCATCGTCGCGGCAGGAACAGATGGTGGTCTAACCGCATCATCCGGACGATTGCTCCTGCCTTTCCTCCTCGCCGGGGAGAGGTTTCCCGAGCAGGTAGATGAAGGCTCCGGCTATCGTTATGCCCGAGGTCAGGAGCCATACCCATCCCCAGAACTTCGCGGATCCCCCTAAAGATTCCGACAGGAGACCGGCGTCGCTCACGTATCCGTTGGAGAGAAAGACGTCCGTAAGGACGTCGTAAGGGGCGTAAAGCATCACGGATAGGCCTACGAACCGGAGGATGAGGTCGTTTATCTCGGGAGGAAGGAAGAGGGCTATACCCATCAGGACGGCCCCGGTTATGAGGCAGAAGAGGGCCGTAAATAGGCTATCCCCGAAGGCGAAACCCACGAATATTACGATCGCCCCCAGTATCCCTGACACCCAACGGTCAAGGGATGTGCGGTCGGATACGAGGAGCACGGCTAAGCCGCTTAGCAGGGAACCTGTATATCCGGACAGGGCTATAAGTGGGAGGTTCCCACCCTCCGTTAAAACGTACCCTCCTTCCCCGGGGACCAGTATAAACTCCCTTACTTTTCCACCCGTTAGGAGGGCAACGATGAGGTGAGAGAGCTCGTGGAAGAAGACGGCCAACATGCGAACGGGGTATAGAACGCCAGAGTTCCAGAAGAAGACGGCTATCAGGGTAATAGCCCCGTAGAAGAGTATCCTCTTACTCTTGGGCATTCAGGCAACAGGCTCCAGCTCGGCCAGGAAGTGCCTTAGGAAAGGAGGTTCGTAGGTTATCCTGTATCCGCGCAGATTATTCCGATCCTCGTATATCTCCCTCAGTACCTCTACGGTGTAGTCAAGATGACTCTGGAGGTACATCCTCCGGGGGATTGCGAACCTGACGAACTCGTATCGGGCGGCATCCTTGAACATCAGGCTCCCCACCTCAACCGTCCTTATCCCTCCCCTTCGGTACAGCTCCACGGTTAGAGAGTGCGCCGGGAACTGCTCCCTGGGTATATGGGGGAGGGCCCTACGTACCTCCACGTACACGGCGTGTCCCCCCGGGGGCCACATCACGTCCCAACCGACCTCCCTTATCCTCTCCGTGAGGTAGGCGACCTGACCGGTTCTGTACTCAAGGTAGCGCTCGTCAAGGGACTCCATCAGTCCGACGGCGAAGCTCTCCATGTCCCTTCCGGAGAGTCCCCCGTAGTGTATGAACCCCTCCCATAGTATCAGGAGCTCCTTCGCCCTGAGACGCTTCTCGGGGTCGCGAAGTACGAGGAAGCCTCCCATGTTGGAGAGGCCGTCCTTCTTACCGCTCATGAAGGCGCCGTCGCTGTATTTAAAGGTCTCTAAGACTACGTCCCTGACGCTCCAGGCGGCATACTTCGGGTTGCGCCTCTTCACGAGGTAGGAGTTCTCGGAGATACGGCAGGCATCTATTATCAGGGGAACCCCGTACTTACTGGTTAGGGCGTAAGCCTCCTTCAGATTGTCTAAGTCTACGGGTTGGCCGCCCCCCGTGTTATTCGTGAGAACCATGACCACCAGCTTAACACCGCCGGCCTTTAAAAGGTCTTCCAAGCGGTTCAGGTCTATGTTGCCTTTAAAGGGGTAATCGCTCCCTATGTCCTGGGCCTCCGGTGTCGGGATGTCGTATATCCTGGCCCCCACGGCGGTGAAGTTTCCCCGCGTAGTATCAAACAGGGTGTTAGACACTACGATCGCCCCCTCGTAGAGGTAAAGGGAAGCCAGGAGCTTCTCCGCCGCCCTACCCTGATGAACGGGTATGGGGTCCTCGTACCCCGTAAATCTCTCTATGGCCTCTTTGAGGCGGAACCAGCTCCTTGGACCTGCGTAGGACTCGTCCGCCTCCATCATGGCGGCCCACTGGCTCTGGGAGAGGGCACCGGTACCGGAGTCCGTGAGGAAGTCTATGAAGACCTTTTCAGAGGGTATTTTGAACAGGTTGTACTTCGCCTCAATCAGGAGTCGCTCCCTCTCCTCCCTATCTGGCAGGTTTATAGGCTCAACTACCTTTACGCGGAAAGGTTCAACCGGATAGCGCATAGGCTTGATTCTACCCCCGAAGTCGTACGGAGAACGGCCTTAAAATACCCACCTCTTACGGCGGCCGTAGCTCAGGTGGTTAGAGCGCCAGACTGTGGCTCTGGAGGTCGCGGGTTCGAGTCCCGTCGGCCGCCCCTTACCCTCACTCAAGGTGTTGAACTTCACACTTCAGCATACGGGGTGTTTCGTACTTTCCCCAGATGTCGTTAAAGTGAAAGGTGGCTTTTAACCTCTCCCCACGGAGCACCCTCCACAGCCATACTCTGTCATCCTCCCACATGCGGTCGTAAGGGAGGTTATCCATCGGGAACCACTCCGGTTTGGCCTCGTCGCTCTCCTTGGGTTCCCCCTTCCACTCCTTTATTAGGAACACGTCCACCTCCATCGCCGTGCCGTAGTGGTCGTAGAAGTAAAGCTTGGCCACCCACTCCTTCCGCAGTACCTCTATGCCGATCTCCTCCATCGCTTCCCTCTCTATAGCCTCCTCGGGACTCTCTCCTTCCTCCACCTTCCCCCCCACTCCGTTGTAAAGGCCCCGGCCGAGACCCCTCTTCTTGTGTATAAGCAGGACCTTCCCGTCCCTTACGGGATAACCTATCACGTACCTGCGCAACGGTTGATTGTAGAGGGGATAGACTTATCGGGAGTCGCGTTTTGGATCCGATGGCGTGATGAACGGTGTTGTTCAATCTACGGCTCTAAAACCGTACTGCCCGGTTTTAGACAAAGCTAAGATCCATGATGTTCAACCTGCCGGTGAATATCCGGTATTACCCTGAGCTTCAAAGACCGTGATTTAACGGTAAGGCCATGAGTCTTCACCCGCATATTAGATCGTGATTCCATGTTTTTCTCTCGCATCTCTGGGGTATCACTTTCCCAAGTTTTATGCCCAGAGTGATACCGCATTTAATAGGGGAAAATTGTATATTTCAAATGCAAGCGCTATTCAAATGTAATATTTACTACACGCCCCTCGGAGCGGTATCACCCTAACTTAAAAGGCCCCGCCGTAGGCGGGGCCTAAGTGGATTACGTGGTGGGTCCTACTCCATGTCCTCCCACGTGTCTATCTGGGCCTTCTGGAGGCGACCGGAGTAGTCAATATAGACCGTCTTAAGCTCGGTGAAGATCTCATACACCGTCCATCCGCCTTCCCTGTGGCCGTTCCCCGTCTGTTTCACACCACCGAAGGGTAGATGGGTTTCGGCTCCTATAGTGGGGGCATTCACGTAGGTTATTCCGGCCTCAAGACGCTCTATGGCCTCCATCGCTTCGCGGATGTCGTTGGTGTAGATTGAAGAGGAGAGACCGTAGCGCACGTTGTTGGCCAGATCTATGGCCTCGTCAAAGGATTTAACCTTGAAGACGGAGAGGACCGGACCGAATATCTCCTCCTGCGCTATGCGGGAGTTGGGGTCTACGTCCGTAAAGATGGTGGGCTGGAAGAAGTACCCGGGCCTATCCACCCTCTCACCGCCGTATATGAGCTTGGCACCGGAGTCAAGGCCGTACTTGACGTAGAGCTGTACCTTCTTCAGCGCACCCTCATTCACCAGCGGCCCCATGTTGGTGTCCTCCTCCCAGGGGTCGCCTATCTTGAGGGTCTTCACCCTCTCAAGGAGCCTGTCCATAAACTCGTCGTATATGGCCTCGTGGAGGATCAGGCGGCTGGTGGCCGTGCATCTCTGACCGGTGGTGCCGAAGGCTCCCCAGAGAACCCCGTCTACGGCTAAATCAAGGTTGGCGGAGGGCATCACTATCTGGGGGTTCTTCCCTCCCATCTCAAGGGAGACCTTCTTGTACGTACGGGCGGCTATCTCGGCTATGCGGGCACCCACTACGCTGGAGCCGGTGAAGGAGACCACCCTTATGTCCGGGTGACTGGCTATGGCTTCGCCCACCTCCCCTCCGCTACCGGTAACCATGTTAAGGACACCGGCGGGAACGCCGGCCTCAACGAATATCTTGACGAACTCCGCAGCCGTCGCCGGCGAATCGCTGGCAGGTTTGAATACGACCGTGTTCCCCGATAGAAGGGCGGGAAATATCTTCCAGGAGGGTATGGCTATGGGAAAGTTCCACGGCGTTATCAGACCCGCCACTCCTATAGGTCTGCGGATCACGTAGGCGGCCTTGTTCTCCAGCTCCGAAGGGGTCGTGAAGGCGAAGAGCCTCCTACCCTCACCGAAGGCGTAGAAACCCGTATCTATTGCCTCCTGAACGTCTCCCCTCGCCTCAACTATGGGCTTACCCATCTCACGGGCCATCAGTTGCGCTAACTCTTCCTTCCGCTCTATGAGGATCTCCGTCGCTCTCCTGAGGATCTCGGCCCTCTTGGGAGCGGGCACCTTTGACCACTTGGGAAAGGCTTCCTTCGCCGCCTTTACGGCCTCGTCTACGTCCTCTTTGGTGGATAGGGGATGGACGGATATAACCTCGTCCGGATAGGAAGGGTTACGGTTCTCAAACGTACGCCCACTTTTGGAGGGTACCCATTTCCCTGCTATGTAGTTCAGGTACTCCTTTGCCATAGGAAGGGATTTTACCGCAGGAGTACGTACCCCTGTACTTCACTCCATGAAAAGGGCGTAAGGTCAGGTTGCCGTACTTACGCCTACGCCGTTTTGCACAGGTACTACCCCCCTTAGAATTGTATCGCAATGACGCGGGAAGAGGCCGAAAAGGTTCTTAGAATCATGGCGGAGGCCGATGGAAGATGCGAGGTATGTGCCCGTGAGCTCTTCCAGAACTTTGCCCACGTCTTTCCGGAGTATAGGGACGTTGGGGAGAAGGTGTTCAACGAAATCTTCGGGTCCGATCTCTATCTGGACGGAAACTACGTACATCCCGGGCGGCTCCATGCTCCGGCTACGGCCGTTATGTACGACTTCGGCGACGAGGTCCCGTTCATGAGATAGTCCTCTACCGTTCCGTTTATCTAATTCACCGCATCAGGATGGTAATTTTTGAATGTTTGCGGTATTGCCGTATGTCTAACTAACTTTCACTACGCTTTAT
>CAYYQD010000078.1:0-5933 GCA_964473735.1 uncultured bacterium | reverse complement strand
ATCCCGGAGGCATCCCCATGGGCGCTCCGCTTACTCCTTCCTCAGCACTGCAAACCTACCTTTGAAGGTCGTACCCTTCGGAAACCGGGAAAAATGGACGGGGTCCGTCTCCAGAACCATATACCCACCCGGTTTCAGCCTCTCCATCCCCTGTTTCAGGAGCCTCTCCGTAACCTCAAATCCCGTTTTGCCTCCGCTCAGAGCTATTCTGGGCTCGTAGAGAACCTTAGGGTCGTACTTTCCAACGTCCTCCTCGGGGACGTAAGGGGGATTACTAACTATCAGGTCCAACCCTCCCGTTACTCCGGCCAACAGGTCCGTAAGGACCATCAGAACCTCCGCTCCCATCCTTTGAGCGTTCATCCGCGCAACTTTAAGGGCATCCAAAGATACGTCCGTAAGTATTACCGTACTATCCGGAAGGAGAAGCTTGAGGGTTATGCCAATAACCCCACTTCCTGTACCCACATCGGCCACCTTTTCGGGTCTTATACCGAGAGATAGAACGACGTCTATGATCCCTTCCGTTTCGCTCCGTGGGATAAGTACCCTCTCATCAACGTAGAACCTCCGCCCGTAAAAGGGAACCTCCCGGATAATGTAAGGGATAGGGTACCCGGGCGGATAGGATAACAGAACGTCCATGACTTCGTTTAACTCCGATAGGGATAGGTCCTCAACCGTGAGGGAAGCTACGCTCTTACCTAAAACGTGGGAGGAGAGGTCAATTAGATCTCGTGGATCCTGCCTCGTGCACCTCTTCAGATCCCTTAATCTCATCTGTGGGGAAGAGAACGACGAACTCCGCTCCCTTGTTCGGTTCGCTCCTTACCGTTACCCTCGCCCCTATGCTCTCACTGAGGACCTTAACGATGAAGAGACCGAGACCGGAGCCGTTCTTCTTGGAGGTAAAGAAGAGGTTGAATATCTTATCAACCTTGTCGGGAGGTATGCCGGGGCCAAAGTCCCTGACGCTGACGTACTTCTCCATCCTACCCAGAGACACGTTGTGGAACACTCCCGCCGACACCTTAACCTTCCCCCCGGGCATGGACGCGTCTATGGCGTTGGATATGAGGTTGAGCAGTATCTCGTACAGTGCGTTCTCGTCCGTCCTGAGGGTAAATCCCACAGGAAATTCCCTCACAACCTTTACGTTCTTCCGTATTATCTTATGACGGAGGTCCTCAAGAACCTCGTCCAACACACTGCTGAGCCTGACCTCATCTATCTCCTTTTTACCCTTTGCCAGATTCAAAATACGTTTATGGATCCGGAATATTCTTCTGATTCCGTTGTGTATTTTGCTCCGTAGGGACTCGTCCTCTATGGAGTCCGCGAGTATAAGCAGGGAAGCTATAGCGTTCTTTATATCGTGGGCAGCGAGGGCGGAGAGAACACCGGCAACGGCAAACCTTTTAACGTGCGGTTCGTAAGCTACACATACGTTCGTAAGGGTCACTAAGCTGACCCTGCGGAAACCGTCCACCATCTCGTACACCCGGGCCACGTACTCCGAGCCATCAATCTCAACCGTCTGTCCGTCGCTCAAGAGGGGGGAACGCATTCGCTTAAGTATCTCCTGTGCGGCTACGTTGTAAAATAGGACGTTTCCCCTCCTATCCAGACTCCATACCGGGACGTTCATCTTATCAAGTACGTGGGTACCGATACGGTACGCAGGGTAGAATAACACGAGAAACCTCACGTGCCCCTTTTCCTCAATCGGGCTTACCCTCATCTCTACAGGTATAGCCTCCCCCAAAGAGTTCAGGACCTCTACGTTGGTAAAGGTGACCTTACCGAGCCGGAAGGCCGTGTCAACGGCGGCCTCGGCCGCACGACGAAAGGGAGGAGCTATGACGCTCTTTAAATTGCTCTCCCTCAGGGAATCGGGACGGTACCCCATCTCGGATACAGAGCGCCCCACCTCCACTATACGGTACTCTCTATCAAGTATCAGGGCCGGATCCTTAAGGGCCGCCAGAAGCTCCTCAAAGTACCTCATACACGGGCTTTCTGTAGTACGCTACGGAGTACCATCTTGGAGATAGCATCCAGGGTCTCAAATACGCCCTTTCCCTGAACGGCTATGGCCTCAAAGTAGGGGAACTTTCCACCCTCAAACAGGGCGTTCAGCTCATCAACGCTCATTATATCCTGTAGGTCCCTCTTGTTGTACTGCAGGACGATAGGTATGTCGTTTATGGAGGTGTTCTGGCTCTTAAGGAACTCCTTCATCTCGTCCCATATTATCTTGTTGTCCTTAAACCGGCTCCTCTGGGAGTCGGCTACGAACACTATGCCGTCGGCTCCGCGGAGGACGAGCTTACGGGAGGTCTTGTAGAAGTACTGACCGGGAACCGTGTAGAGGTGAAAGCGCACCTTAAACCCTCCTCCTATCTTGACCTCAACCGGTAAGAAGTCAAAGAAGAGGGTGCGTTCCCCCTTGGTGTCTATAGAGACCATATCTCCACGGTGCTCGGGTTTGAGGCGTCTGTGTATGACCAGCAGGTTGGTGGTCTTTCCGCTTACGGCGGGGCCGTAATACACTATCTTTACGTTGATCTCCCTCTTTGTGACGTCTATTACCATACCCTACTCTTCGTCGCCTATTATGTCCTTGAAGGAGAAGCCCTCCAAGATAGAGAGGTCGGATCCCAAGATCTCGGACAGGTCCTGCTTCTGGGAAAGGATCTTGCTGAGGCGGTTGGCCGTACGTCTGACCTCCATCAGGACCACACCTAAGGGGGCGTCGGCGTCCACGGTTATGGCTATCACACCCACGTCGCTTATCCCTACGATTATGAGCATCATGTCCTTACCACGTACGTATATCTCCCGTAGATCCCCTCCCTGTATCTCCTTGAGAGCGTGCTCACCTAAGCCTAAGAGTGCAGCCGACATGGCACCGAAGGAGGATTCGTTCGTCCCCGGGAAGAGAAGGGATGCTATCAGGATCCCCTCAAAATTCACCACGGCCACAGATTTTATCTGTGGGTTCCGCTTTACCAGTTGCTTTAAGATTGCCTCTACCTGTTGGTTCATGTTCGCCCTCCGTTAAACTATTTTAAGGCTGTTCCCCGGAGTTGGAGAACAGTACCCCGGCTGCAACACCCCCATGTAGTCCGGAGAGTACCGTGTGGTGTATAACGAGCTCCTGAGCCGAAGGTACCCCAAGGAATGGGAAGGGTACGGACTTTCGGATACCCTCAACTTCCCGTTTGATGTCGTCTCCGAGGGACATTATGCGGATGTAGTTCTCAAAGAATATCATACCGGCGGCCATGGATTCCTTCAGGTGCGAGAGGGAACGCGTGGCCCCCTTTATGGTGCTCTTGATTATCTCAACGTTGTCCGCTTCCATGAGCCACACCGTATCACCTTCAACCGTGCCCACGCCTATCTCTATCCCCCTGTGGGTTACGTCCCTTATCACGGTCGCCTTGAACCTCCCGGCAGCCGCCGGGTCGGGTATGGCCATCTGAAAACGGGCGAGGACCTTACGGAGGCGGGAACGGTCCTTAAGGTCGGATCCGCTTACCCCCCGGGATAGTAGAATCTCGCTCAGGACCTCATAGGCCGGAGAGTGATCCAGCTCCACTATGAACCTGCCGTCCAATCTCGTGACCTCAAAGGGTACCAGAGGGTGAAACCCGTAAGCGTAGAACACACCGAAAGGGTAATCCGTCCTTATAGTGACTATGGCGAGGTGATTTGAAAAGAACTCCCACCCGTGCGTTATTGACCACGGGGACGGTGTGGGTCCCCCAACCACACCTACGACGGCTAAATCCACGTACTCGCTCAGGGATAGGAAGGCTCTCTCTACCCTCTCTCCTACGTCCTCAACGAAGTGCGGGACCACCCCCAGAACGTTCAGGTACTTCTTCGGGCTCTCATCTCCCAGTATCCCGGAGAGCTGCTCCCGTAGTCCCTCCTCATCCTTTCCGTGGAGCTTCAGGATGTGGGTGGAGATCTCGGCTCCTTCACCGGCATCCCAGAGGGCGACCCCTACCCCCCCTTCCATCGCACCTTCCCGGGACATTATCGGATCCAGGACGATGGCACCTATCGTCGGGACGTCCCCTATTACTTTTCTGATGCTCTCAAGGATGGTCTTACGGTTTCTCTCGTGGAAGCGGGATATGACTACAAAGGCGAAGGAGGGGTCCGTTCCAAGAGCATCCACCGCCGCGTTGGCGGCCTGATAACCCACGGTGCCGGGTTTGTCGCTGTCTGAAACGCCTACGGCAAACCTGTATCGGCTACCGGCCTTCTCCTCCCTCTTCGCTCTCCTCTCCCCCCCCTCTCTCCCCTGTTTAACACGATCAAAGAAACGTCCCTCAGGTACCATTCAACACACCCCAAAGGGGCAGGGGGGACGGGCCCCCCCACCTCCATTACTGGAAGTACTTGGCGTTGATCTCTATGTACTGCTGGTACTCCTCGGGAACGTCGGCCTCGTGGAAGATGGCGTTTACCGGGCACACGGAAGCGCAGGCGCCGCACTCTATGCACTCGTCGGGGTTGATGTAGAGCATATCCACGCTCTCAAAGTCAGGCTCATCGGGACGGGGATGTATAGCGTCAACGGGGCATACGTTGACGCACTCCGCAGATTTAACGCCCTTACAAGGTTCGGTTATGACGTATGCCATGGTTTTCTACCTCCTTTTGCGTGGTAAGTATTATACCCCGGAAAGTAAGGTTTGTTTCAGGTCGTTGGCCAGAGATAGAAAGGCCTTTGAGCTCGGGGCTTCCGGATAGGCGTGGGCCACGGGAATACCCGAGTCTCCGCTCGCTGATACGTACTCGTCTATAGGTATCCTTACTATCACGGGGACCCCCGTGTGTTTGGATAGGCGGTCCGCCCCTCCCTCCCCGAAGATGTGGTACCTGCGCCCGCTCTCGGGACACACGAAGTAGGCCATGTTTTCCACTATACCCAAAACGGGTATTTCCAGCTTCTCAAACCCCTTTATAGCGCGGAGAACGTCCGCTACGGCCACGATCTGGGGAGTAGTAACGACCAGAGCACCGTCTATATGGTACCCCTGGGCGAGCGATAGGTGGGAGTCTCCGGTACCGGGGGGCAGGTCTATCACCAGAACGTCCACGTCTTCCCAGGCGGTCTGCATCAGGAGCTCCTCGTAAGCCTTGTGGAGCATGGCTCCACGCCAGAGTATGGGAGTGTCCTCCTTCACCAGAACACCGAAGGTCAGAACCTGTATGCCGTACTTCTCTATGGGCTTAAACCTCTTGTCCGGAGTTACGTAGACCCTCTCCCCCTCCAGTCCCATCAGAACCGAGACCGAGGGTCCATAGACGTCGGCATCAAAGAGCCCAGCCCTTAGACCGGCTTTGGACAGGGCTACGGCGAGGTTGACGGCCACGGTGGATTTCCCCACCCCTCCCTTACCGCTGGCTACCGCTATCACCCTCTTAACTCCGGGTATGCGCTTCTTGGTCTGCCCTACAGGACCCACGTTCACCCTGAGGGAGGGCCTGCTCTCCCTTATACGGTACCTTACCTCGGGCTTAAAACCCTCCTCCATGAGGCGTTTTTCAACGGCCGTCCTTATAGAGTCAGCCTGACCTTTCAGACCATCAGGTAGCAGAAGTATGACCTCCGCCCTATCACCCTCCACGGATAGGCTCCCAAGAAAACCCGCGCTAACTATATCCTTCCCACCTACGGTTATCTTCTTTAAAACATCCAAAGCTTTTCTGGTGCTCATGAGTCGGGAATTATAGGGAGGACAGCCGGGACACCTGCTCGTACTTAACAACACGATATTCCCCAGCGGAAAGAGGTGCTACGTCGTATAAAGGTAGAGATCTCCATATACCGCGATACTCCTGATCCGTGGGAGGTATATGGTCTCCGTCCGTTTCCGCCATTTAAGTGTCGTACTGAAAGGTCCCGCCCG
>CAYYQD010000077.1:0-6092 GCA_964473735.1 uncultured bacterium | reverse complement strand
GGTAGAGCACCAGCTTCCCAAGCTGGGGGTCGCGGGTTCGAATCCCGTCGCCCGCTCTTCTCTGGCGTAATCCCTTTACCTCATTTCAACGGTATTCATCGTCCGTCGGAACAGAGTCCAGAAATAACGTGTTGGGTTATTTAAGATTGCAATAAGGGGTAGGCGCGGGGAAATGCAATTGATAGCAGATGGAGTTATCAGGGCCGAAAAGAAGGTCAGAGCATGGTATTACCCGGCTCACTGTGGCCATAGAACCGTCCTGCTGGCAGGGGAAATTTCCGGGTCCGTGGGCGAATGAACGGTATCACTTATGCAGGTTTTATACCCGGAGTGGTACCGCGGATCCCTCGCTCCAAATTGGAAGGCCCTCCCATTCTAAGGGCGTCTTTCGGACGGTGTCAAACACGCTTAATTTTCGCTTTCGGGATTCCAAAGATCGGATACTGAAAACCCTTTTCAAATCTCTACCCCTGAATGGAATTTCCACCGCTTTAAAATTTCAACGATGCTTTTGATAGCGTGGATGGGACCTCAGGCTTTAAACGGGAAGTTCGGACTGCACGAAGCACTTGATTCTTTAAACTTGAGATTTGTAGCATCCGCGCCTCTGGGTCCCTCCTACGACGTGGCCGTAGACCGGTCCCGCAATCTGGCTTTCCTGACTGTGGCGGGGGGAGTAGCCCTGTACGATATATCCTCCCCATCCTCCCCCTCCCTTCTGGGTGTGGTGATAAAGACATCGGGATTTTTAACGGATCTGGAGTACGACCCGGACCGACAGCTCCTGATAACGGTGGATTTCTTCGGTGATGTGGACCTCTGGAACGTCTCGTCGGCTATGACACCGGTTCGCCTCTCGCACATAGATGTGGGTGCCCCCACACCGTCGGCCGTTCTTTCGGGAGACCTCCTCCTGGTGTCGGCCACCAACTTGGGTGTAAGGATCTACGACGTATCCGATCCCTCCTCCCCCAACCTTCTCTCCGGTTTGCCCGCCCTCCCCTACGCCCTCAACGTGGGAGTGAGTGGTAATCTGGTTTTTATCGCAGCCGACAGCGGTGGTGTGTTTATCTACGATATAACGGATCCCTCTTCCCCGAACTTCCTCTCCTCCTTTTCAAACGGCTGGAAGGCCCTTTTCCCCCTTCCGGCCGGTCCTTACCTCTTCGTAGCGGCCGATTCGGACGGTGTGGTGGTTCTGGACGTGAGCTCTCCCTCCTCCCCCTCGGAGGTGGGCAGGTACGACACGCCGGGACGGGCCGGACGGTTGAGCCTTTCGGGGAGCCTCCTTTACGTCGCCGACGGTCCCGGAGGGCTTCAGGTCCTTGACGTGTCCGATCCGACCTCCCCCCACCTACTTGCGGGCATCCCCTCCTATGACGGGGTCTACGTTATGAACGCCCATCCCATAGACAGCCTCCTCTTCGTCGCCCACTCTTACCACGGCATGGAGATATACTCCCTCTCCGGCGTGGGCATGCACGAGGTCTCCACGTACGGTTATTCCGCACAGATAAAGGACGACGTTATAAACGGAAATTATCTCTACGTTCTGCTATCGGACGGCTCTCTATCCGTCCTTGACGTATCCACTCCCGCCTCCCCTTCCGAGATAACCCGCATCTCCGACTCCCTTCGGGGAGAACTTCTGGCCCTTGACACGGTTAGGGACCGTCTTTACGCCATCGCCCGCTACAACCGCAGCGATAGCACGGTCCTACTCTACATTTACGATGTTTCCTCCCCCTCCTCCCCATACCTGACCGACTCCCTCCTCCTTCCGTCGGCTGTGTACCTCAGCTGCCTCCGGGTAGTTTCCGATACGCTCTTCATGTGCGCCCGCTTCCTATCCGTCTTTGACGTTTCGGTCCCCTCCTCCCCATCCCCCATAACGGAGCTACCCCTGGATTACCCGCAGCGGGTTCTAAAAGATGGGAACCTCCTCTTCGTTTTAACCTCAAACCGCCTTTACATTTACGATTTCACCTCCCCATCCTCCCCTTACCTCCTGGACAGTCTGTACGTGGCCTTCCGCGTTTCCGGAATTGAGAAGTGGGGCAACTACGTCTATACGGTGTATCCGAAATCCGTAGGCGACCGGGATTCCGTTCTGGTGGAGGTGGTGGATGTATCCGACCCTACGTCCGCAACCGTTTCGGGCAGTGTCTTTTTAGGCTTTCAGGACCATACTACCCTTGATTACGTCGCCACGCTGAAGGTGGTAGGAGGCTCCCTATATACGATCTACAGGCAACATCTGTGCGCCTTAGACCTCACCTCCCCATCTTCCCCCTCTCTGAAGGAGTGCGACTTCCTTCCTTCGTCGGTGATGACATCTGCCTCCGTGGATGGAGCTTACGCTTACCTGCCTACGGACACCCTTTTGAGGGTGTGGGAGGTGTCCTCTCCGGTCTCGCCCGTTTTTCTATCAAGGAGTCAGGAGAGGTCCTACTCCGCATCCCAGTTCGCGGGTCTCTACTCCGGAAGGCTCTACACCTCGGACTACGGCGGCAGCATAAACGTATTTGACGTCTCCTCCCTGTCCGATCCCCTCCTCGTTTCAAGGGTCTGGCTGTCCGACAGCGTAGCAGAGAGTGGAGGGGCCAACGCCTTCGGTGTCGTGGGGAGTCGGATAGTAGCCCTCTACCCCGCCCTAACCCTGTTCTCCCTCTCGGACCCTGACACCCCCACCCTCGTCGGCAGGGTTGATACCTCCCTGATAGTGGATTCGTCGCGCCAGCGCGTGGTGGCTTACTCAATGGCACCCGTAGGGAACTACGTTCTGGTACCTTTCAGGGACTACCTCCTGACCTACGACCTCTCCACCCTATCTCTGGTGAGCGTGGTGGAGGCCGATACACCGGTCCGTCAGGTCGCCATATCGGTCGTAGGAGATACGGCGTACGTGGTAGCCTTATCGTATTCGGGGAGCTACCTCCTCCTCTACGACGTCAGCGACCCCCTCTCCCCCGTTGAGCTGAGCAGGAACCCCATCGGAGGATCGCTAAATTACTACGGCGCCCTCGCCAGTAACGGTGAGGCCGTTTTCATGTATACCCAGAAGAGCGGAAGGGTATATTTCACCTCTCTGTCTCCGGGCGGGAGTATCCTTGACACGCTCTTTTTAGGTAGAGTCCCGGACGTGCACGGGAAGTCCGCCCACCTTTCGGGGAATTTACTTTACGCGGCCGATATGTGGGGGGTTAGGGTGTACGATGTATCCGACCCCGCGAACGTCTCTCTGGTCGCCTACAGGGAGACACCGGCTCTGGCTTACGACGTGGTGCCTGTGGGGAACTACCTACTGGTGTCCCTCTACCCGGCCGGCCTTCACGTCCTGCAGCTGAGCAACGTGGTTGAGAGAGAGGAGAGGAGTGGGCCGGAGCGTTTTAATGTGGATGTTGCGAACGGAAGGCTGTTCGTAAATCTGAAGGAGAGGAGCGATGTCAGGATATACGACGCATCGGGTAGGCTGCTCTACCGGGGCACCTTACCGGAGGGTAGGCACGGTATAAAGCTGCGTACGGGTGTGTTCTTCCTGACCGTAAAGGGACACGGGGAGAGGAAGGTGGTTAAAGTGGTAGTAAGGTAGGGAGATTTTGCACCCGGGTTAAAGAGTGTATTCTGTTTTCGCGTGCGATAAGGGACGATGTAGTCTTCCTGTCCTTCTTATAGTTTCATAGAGTGTGTATAGGGTGTAAGGAAAAGACCTATGAAGTTGAGCGGAGGGTTCGTCTCGCCCATCCACGATGTGGAGGTTTCCCGGATATTGTTCAGTTTGTGTAATTTTGACGATTTTGCACGGCCCGGCAGTGGCGATGCAACGACGAAACAAAAGGGGGTACCCGTACCATTCCCGTAGAGTTCGTATCCAGAGTGGTACCAGTTCATGCTAAAGGGTGATGGTTAGACCTGTCAACGTACCTCTGGACTCGGAGGCTGCTTTAAAATTTTCCCCTGTGAAGATATACCGTTTTCCCGGATCTCCCTTCGTACTCCACGCCCCCTTTGAGCCGGCGGGGGACCAGCCGAAGGCTATAGAGGAGCTGGTAAGGCGCATAGAGAGCGGGGAGAAGTACTCCGTACTTTTGGGGGCTACGGGTACCGGGAAGACCTACACCATAGCCCACGTTATAGCCCGCATCGGAAAACCCACCCTGATACTCTCCCACAACAAGACCTTAGCCGCCCAGCTCTACGGAGAACTAAAGGGTTTCTTCCCGGAGAACGCCGTTGAGTACTTCATAAGCTACTACGACTACTACCAGCCGGAGGCTTACATTCCCCAGACGGACACCTACATCCCCAAGGAGGCCACAATAAACGACGACATTGAACGTCTAAGGCTGCGGACCGTTTCCTCCCTGCTCACGAGGGAGGACGTCATAGTCGTGGCCTCGGTCTCCGCCATATACGCCCTGGACGACCCCTCCGTAATAAGGGAGAGTTTCCTGACTTTTAGGGTGGGGGACAGGTGGAACCTGAAGGACCTATCCCTCCGACTCGTCTCCCTGCACTACGAGAGAAACGACATAGACCTCCAGCGCGGGCGTTTCCGCATAAGGGGGGACGTTCTGGACATAATACCGGCTTACGAGGAGTTCATCCTGAGGGTGGAGTTCTGGGGGGACGAGATAGAGCGTATGAGGATACTGGAGACGGTCTCCATGAAGACCCTGCAGGAGGTAAAGGAATTTACCCTCTGGCCGGCCACTCACTTCTTAGGAGGTGAGGACAGACTGGCACGGGCCATAAAGAGCATAGAGGCGGAGTTAGAGGAGAGACTTAAGGAGTTGAGGGCGGCGGGGAAGCTCCTTGAGGCCCAGAGGTTAGAGCAACGTACCCGGTACGACCTTGAGCTACTACGAACGACGGGTAGATGCCCCGGAATTGAGAACTACTCCCGGCACATATCCGGCAGGCCCCCGGGATCCCGTCCATGGACCCTATTGGACTACTTCCCGGAAGACTACCTCATGGTTATAGACGAGTCCCACGTTACCGTCCCCCAGCTACGGGCCATGTACGAGGGGGACAGGAGCCGAAAGGTTACCCTCATAGAACACGGCTTTCGCCTACCCTCCGCCCTTGACAACAGGCCCCTTAAGTTTGAGGAGCTGGAGAGCCTGTGGCCACAGGTTATTTTCATGTCCGCTACACCCGGACCCTACGAGCTGGAAAAGACCGGTGGGGAGGTCGTGGAGCAGATAGTCAGGCCTACGGGGGTGCCCGACCCCGTGGTTGAGGTGAGGCCACTGAAGGGAATGATGGACGACCTGTTAGAGGAGATAAGGAGGGCGGTGGAGAGGGGGGACAGGGTACTGGTCACCACACTGACGAAGAGGTCGGCGGAGGAGGTATCGGACTACCTGAAGGAACTGGGAGTAAGGGCCGGCTACCTCCACTCGGAACTGGACGCCATAGAGAGGGTAAAGGTACTGCGGGACCTCCGCTTGGGCGAGATAGACGTGTTGGTAGGGGTCAACCTGTTGCGCGAAGGTCTGGACCTTCCGGAGGTGTCGCTGGTGGCCATAACGGACGCCGATAAGTCGGGCTTTTTAAGGTCCTACACCGCCCTCATACAGACCATAGGCAGGGCCGCCCGCAACGCTGCCGGTAAGGTTATCCTGTACGCCGACGAGATCACGGAGGCGATGCGAAGGGCCATAGAGGAGACGGAGAGGAGGCGACGGATACAGCTGGAGTACAATCGGAGGCACGGTATAGTTCCGCGAACGGTTAGGAAGAGCCGTGAGGAGATAATGCGAATAACGGGGGTGGCCGACGAGAGGATACTGACCGACGAGGAGGGAGGAGCGGAGGACGAGGTTTTGAAGGCCGTTGAGGAGGTCCTGAAGAAGTACCGGGGTCAAAGGGCGATAAGGAAGCTGAAGAGCCTCATGCTTCGTTACGCCGAGAACCTTGAGTTTGAGAAGGCCGCGGTCGTTAGGGATAAACTCAGGGAGATGGGGGAGGTGGTGTAAGACCGTAGATTTAACGATGGGGGTAATCCACAAATACACATCTTCGCCCATAAAGCTTTCTCAACCTTAAAATAGGACCGTGCCGCTTATCACAGTACCCAAGAAGTT
>CAYYQD010000076.1:0-6391 GCA_964473735.1 uncultured bacterium | reverse complement strand
AAGTTTTTTACTTTACCAGATAAATTGGGCTTAGTTCAATTTCAAACTCATAGGTTCCAAAGGTATCAACGAGGGGTGTTATTCCAAGCGATAGGGGGATAAACCTACCATGGGTTAAGTACAAAGACGAGGGTGAAGAACTTCCACACGCTCCGCGATAGGAGGGGACCGTACCTGTTCCGCAGCATCTCCCACGTATAGACAAAGACGGACGTCAGGAGGAAGATGAGAATTCCGACAAGCAGAGAGTCAAACCATCCCCTGTGGCCGTAGAAGTAGGTTAGAGGGCGCGTAAAGGGGGAGCCGTAGACAATGGAGTTGTGGAAGGCGTAGGACATCAAGGAGTTTCTACCCAACATTGCCAGAAGCTCCGAGTGAAATCCAAAACTTTCAGCTGTTATGAGGATGAACAGAACGAGCATGAGGGTCCCTACTCTAACCAGTATGTTATAGAGGGCCCCCTCGGAGGGGGGATAGGGGGCGAATACCGTAAGGGCTACAGCCAGAACGGGTATAAGCATCAGAAACAGGGTCATTCTCCTATCTACGAAGTAGGAACTACCGAGGGCAGAGCCGAAGAACATGTACCCCCAGTAGGGGAATATGGGGAAGAGAGAACCCTCCCGCGTGAAGTACGGAGATATGAACATGGGCAGGCCCTTCCCCCACTCCCAGACGTACGGTGTCAGGATCCAGAATAGGGCGGTGAGGAGCAGGAAGAGAAGCGTTCGCGACAGGTACCCCTGAAGGAAACGAAGCGCGGTCGTTATGGCTATCACACCGGAGCCTATGCTTATGAGGATCTCAACCCTTCTGAAAACGTTCAGGCCGTTCAGAAACCATTCCGGAGGATGAGCGGGTAGGTGGGGGATATGAACGCCAACGCCTATGGAAGACAGGATAAAGAGGACTGAGAACATCACGAGAAGAAGGAGGGACTTAGTGGGCAACTGGGTGGCGTACCCGAAGGCCATAAGCTCTATACCGCGCCGGAGCCTCCTCCAGAACTTGGCATTGTTGTAGGTATAGACGGCGAGGAAACCGGAGGACACCAGAAAGGCCGGAGCAACGAGACCGTTAAAGAAGGCTACCGACTGGTACAGGGGGGTGCCCTTTATAGCGGGATAGATCATAGCATCCAGCGTATGGGTGGGGACCATCCATACAACGAAGAGGCCTTTCAAATAATCAAAAAATAACAATCTTTTTCTTTTTACCATCACCAAAACACCCCCACCCCCCCACGACAGGCAAGGGTGGGGCTATCTCACGTCATCAGTAGGTCACCAGTATGCTGCCCCCCCGGGACGAGGTCTTTCCCAGAATACGGGGCTTCTGATAGGGCTTCTTCTCCGATAATCTCGGGACGCGCCTTTCGTTCTTCATGCTACTACCTCCTTGGTGTGGGTATTATAATGGCGAACGGAAACCGTGTGGGATCATTCTGCCCTGAAGAAGGCCGAACCCATGATTACCTCGTCCGCTGGCCCGATCCTATGGAGATTATCCCACCTCACTCCACCGTCCACGGTTATGACGAAGGTCAGCCCTTCCCGTACCCTCATAGCGTGTAGCTCCTCCACCTTGGGCAGCACCCACTCCAGCATCCTCTGTCCCGAAAAGCCCGGATATACGGTCATAACGAGGACCTGATCCACCGAGGGTAGAACTTTCCTGACCCGGCTAACGGGTGTGTCCGGAGAAATCGCCACGCCGGCCTTTATACCCTCTTCCCTTATAGCCCTCAAGGTCGGAGACAGGAAGGAGGAGCTCTCGTAATGCACGGTTATTCTGAAAACTCCGGGCAGGAAGAACCTATCCACGTACCTGTCGGGATGGGTGAGCATGAGATGGACGTCCAGCGGTTTATCCGTTCGCTCATATACGGCCTTTGTAAGGTCCGGGCCGAGGGTGAGGTTGGGTACGAAGTGCCCGTCCATCACATCCACGTGTATAAAGTCCCCGGACTTCGCGCGCTCTAACTCCTCGTAGCACAGGGCCCAGTTGGATGCTATGATAGAGGGGCCTATCCTGTACTTCCTCATACGGGGGAATAGTTTAAGCGGGAAGGGAGTTCCCCCGTAGAATCCCGTCCTATGCGCAGACGTGTGATAATAATGGGTGCAGCCGGTAGGGACTTCCACAACTTCAACCTCTTCTTCCGCAACAATCCGGACTACGAGGTGGTGGCCTTCACGGCTACGCAGATACCCGACATAGAGGGGAGGAGGTACCCCCCGGAGCTGGCCGGGGAGCTCTATCCCGAAGGGATCCCCATCTATCCCGAAGAGGACCTTGAGCGCCTTATAAAGGAGTACAACGTGGACGTCGTCGTCTTCGCGTACAGCGACGTTTCGCACGAGTACGTCATGCACAGGGCCTCCCGCGTTATAGCCGCCGGCTCCGACTACTGGCTGATGGGGGCAAAGAACACCATGCTCAAGTCCTCCAAACCCGTCATCTCCATAGGTGCGGTCAGGACTGGATCCGGTAAGAGCCAGACCACCCGCCGGGTCTCGGACATCCTCAAAGAGCTGGGATACAGGGTGGCCGTGGTGCGCCATCCCATGCCCTACGGGGATCTGAGCAAACAGGCCGTACAGAAGTTCGCCACTTACGAGGACCTGGACAGGTACAACTGTACCATAGAGGAGAGGGAGGAGTACGAACCCCACCTTGACAGGGGAAACGTCGTCTTCGCCGGCGTGGATTACGAAAAGATCCTGCGGGAGGCCGAGAAGGTGGCCGATATAGTCCTCTGGGACGGTGGGAACAACGACCTGCCTTTCTTCAGGCCAGACCTCCATATAGTGGTCGTGGACCCTCACAGGCCGGGGCACGAGGTCAGGTACCACCCCGGTGAGGCCAACCTAAGGATGGCGGACGTCGTAATAATAAACAAGGTTGATACGGCCTCCCTTGAGGGCATAGAGACGGTTCGCAACAACGTCTTCGCCGTAAATCCGAAGGCCACCTTGATAGAGGCCGCCTCCCCCATATTCGTGGAGGACGGAGAGAGGATAAAGGGCAAGAGGGTGATAGTGGTGGAGGACGGACCTACCCTCACACACGGGGAGATGTCCTACGGTGCGGGGTACATAGCCGCCCGTAAGTACGGGGCCGCCGAGATAGTGCCCGTGTCCGAGTACGCGGTCGGTACGGTCAAGGAGGCCCTGAAGAAGTGGCCGCAGGCGAAGTACGTTCTCCCTGCTGTTGGGTACTCGGAGCAGCAGCTGAAGGACCTGGAGAAGACCATAAACGACACCCCCGCCGATGTGGTCGTGGTAGCCACTCCCATAAACTTAGGCCGTATCCTCAAGCTCAACAAGCCCTACGTAAGGGTCCGGTACGAACTTCAGGAGATAGGCAAACCTACACTTTACGACATCATCCTTGAAAAGTTCGGAAAAAAGTCTTAGCGACAGGGGGCGTCCCCTTAAGGTACTACACATAGCCACGGCCTTCGCTCACGAGGGGGCGCCCCACATAACCCCATGGCTCACCCAGACCTTAAAGGCCCTGAGAGAGCTGGGTGTGGATGCGAGGGTCCTGACGTCCTCCTACAGGGGTATGGGAGACGGGGAGTACGAAGGTATACCCGTGTATCGCTTTCGGTATTCACCTGCCTTTCTGGAAGACTTAACGCACGATGTCGCCATATACGAGAGGCTCAGGCTCCAGAAGTGGCGATATTTACAACTACCTCTATTCATGTTAGGCGGTATATTGAAGGCTTTTAAGGTTGAACGGGACTTTAAACCTGACATCGTGCATATACACTGGCCCATTCCCAACGTTATCTGGGGCCTGCCGTTTTCGGGGAGGAAAGTGCTACATTGCCACAGCACGGGCCTTACTCTGGTGAGAAAGTTCAAACTCCTGAAAGTGTTTCTGGGCCCGTTGATAAGACGAGCGGACTTTATGGTTTTCAACTCTTCGTTCTCGCGGGAGGATTTCCTTAGGGTTATGGGGAACGTAGAGGTGCCCTCCGAAATTATCCCCATGCCGGTTAGCTTTAAACCACTTTTTGAGCGCAGGGAGACACCGTCGGCCAACCGAGTGTTATTTGTCGGCAGGAACGTTTATTGGAAGGGGGTTGATATTCTTATCAGGGCTATCCATATACTGAATAAAAAAGGCAAGAAGGTCAGACTGGTAGTCGTGGGAGAAGGGCCAGAACAAAAAAACTGGAGGAATCTCGCGAAAAATCTGGGGGTTGAAGTTCTCTTCAGAGGCTGGATTTCACAGAAGGAGCTGTCCAGAGAGTACGCTACGGCCAGCGTTTTGGTACTTCCCTCCCGCGCCGTCCCGGACGGTTGGACGGAAGGATTGGGAGTGGTTTTAGTGGAGGCCATGATGCACGGGACACCGGTGATAGCGAGCAGGGCGGGGGGACCTCTGGACGTTATAAAGGAGGGTGAAAACGGCTTCTTCTTTGAGCTGGAGAATGCTGAGGATCTGGCGGAGAAGCTGGAGAGGGTATTGGAAGATGAATCTCTCAGGGAAAGGCTGGGACGCAGGGGAAGGGAAATGGCGAAAAGATACGTTCCAGAAAGAGTGGCACGGGAGTTTTTAAGGATCTACAATTTAGGGTTGGACTTCGGAACGCCCTATACCGAAGCCTCTACCTGATTATAACTTTGCGAACTCTCTCCTCAGAACAGACAAAATATACTCCTCTCCGTAGAGGGATGAAAACAGAACCTACTACGGTTGCTGTGAAAACCCTCTTCCCTGACGCGTTGTAGATGGTTGCAGATACAGGCTCACGCGACTTTAGCGTTACACCTCCGTCGCCAAGAAGCACATCAATCGCTTTCAATTCCCTTTGCGAAGGATCCTCCCGCACGACGAGATTGGTATCCCAGCCAAGGATACCGCAGGTATCAGTGAAATATCCCCACAGTTCGTTTGAGTTGTTCCTCACTATGACTATATCTATTCCCCCATTCTCGTCAAGAAATCCTACCCTCAGTCCATAAGGATACGGCCTTGAAGATATAAAACAGCTGTATCCGGATGTTTCTATAGGATGTTTTGCCCACGTGGTGGCGTCACCAAGATTTTCATACCAGACAAGGGAAGGTTGTCCGCTGTTGGGACAGGAGGTGGAGACCACGATATCTATATCGTCATCACAATCCAGACCAGCAAGCGCTACCCTTGTAAATGGGGGATATAATGAGGATGCCCTGCGGGCCAAAGCCGGATCTACCGTGACCTCTGTCCACGATGAACCCGTGTTGAGCCATACACTTACCTCGGTACCCACGGCTATGAGGTCCCAGTAACCGTCACCGTTTATGTCATAGGACGTTATACCCTGCCAGGGACGGGTATTATCCAGAACCTGATACGTATAGAAACTTGAACCGTTGAAGTAGTATATAAAGATGCCCTGAATCCCTCTCTTGCCATAGTTGGTACATGCGGCATCAATATAACCGTCCCTGTTAAAATCACCTACGGCTATGCCATCCCCACAGAGACTATCGTTCCGGCTGTATAGGGTGTTCGTGCTAAGGTCATACATGTTGATAGAGCCTCTGTAATCACTCCACCAAACGAGTCCACCTACAGATATTATAGAGTTAGGAGTGAATGTTCCCGGAGCTAACAATTGCATCGGAGAATATACGCCGGGGAAAGTTCCGAGTGATGTGAGAGCATACACCCCTCCGAACATGTCGTGACATGCTACCGCAAAATCCTCTATTCCATCGCCGTTTCGGTCTCCTATAGGTGTCATACCGTAGGCCACGGTATCGCTTATTTTCACGGATGTATAGGTGCCGGGAGTCCCAAGAGAGGTCTTGCGAAGCACGTACGTACCTGTATTCCCAGCCATATATACACCGAAAGGTATATCGGTTAATCCGTCCCCGTCCACGTCCAGCATGGAGAACGTTCTATCGGTCACAAGTTGCACTCTGTCGCTACTATTCGTCGTCGTGTATATGTGGCAACGGCAGAAGGTTACGGGACCGCTGATTATAGGGGTGCAGGATGATGGACAGCTCTGGGCAACAAGCGCGCCCATCCATGCGGACAATATCACTATACTCACCGAAAAGTATACCGTCTTTTTCATCATGACAAAATTATACAGCTGATACACACATTGGTGTTATATAACCATCACCCGTTTATCATACCGCTATTAAGAAGTAGAGCATACATAGGAAGCTTTCCCTGTTGTCCTTTTCAACGCCCTTTCCATCTATCTTCACCCTCCTTACAGGTGCGCATTGTATAGCAATATGAATTTGAGGATAACACTATAATTTTAACCCTAAAACCATACCATTATGCAATATACTACAGTAGCTGCGCGGTCAGACAGAGAAAAGGGGATTATGGTAAAAGGCCCTTCTACCCCGCCGTCGTAATC
>CAYYQD010000075.1:0-6785 GCA_964473735.1 uncultured bacterium | reverse complement strand
GGCTTGAAGTATGGGCATCCCGTAGATGGGGCTGCTCTCGTCCCACTCGGCCGACGGGTTCACGACGTCGTTAGCACCGATGACGAGGGCGACGTCCGCCGTCTCAAACTCGGGGTTTATGTCCTCAAGGTCGTAGAGCCTGTCGTAGGGTATATCGGCCTCGGCTAAGAGTACGTTCATATGCCCGGGCATCCTTCCGGCTACGGGGTGTATGGCGAACTTCACCTCAACCCCCCTCTTCTCCAGCTCCTCCATGAGCTCCTTCACCTTGTGCTGGGCCTGGGCGGCCGCCATACCGAACCCCGGTACGATTATAACCTTGTCGGCGAAGGCCAGTATTGAGGCGGCGTCGTCTATGCTCATCTCCTTCATAACCTTCTCCTCTTCCTCTCCGCCCTTCTGGACCTTACCGAAGGCCCCGAAAAGTATATTGAAGAGGGAGCGGTTCATCGCCCGGGCCATCAGTACGGTTAGCAGGGTACCGGAGGCACCCACGATGGTACCGCTTATGATGAGGGTGTAGTTCTGGAGGGCGAAACCGTCAAAGGCGACCGCCAGCCCGGTCAGGGCGTTGAAGAGGGAGATAACCACGGGCATGTCCGCCCCACCTATGGGCAGGGTCATGAGGATACCGAGAAGGAGAGGTAGCAGTATGAACAGGTTGACGTTGAGAGCGGTAGGCTGGAGTATTGAGAGGTACCCGAGGACCAGAGAGCCCAAGAACAGGAGGGCGTTTACGAACTGCTGACCGGGGTAGGTTATGGGCCGACTGCTTATCCACCTCTGGAGTTTCAGGAAGGCACCGATGGAGCCGCTGAAGGACGTGGCACCTATGATAACGGCAGCGGCTGCCAGTACCTTCAGGGAGACCGGGCCGTGGCCGTGCAGGAGGTCAAGGTACCCGATAACGGCGGCGGCGCCTCCACCCATACCGTTAAAGAGGGCCACCATCTGGGGCATATCCGTCATGGGGACCTTCAGGGAGGAGTACCACCCTATTGCCGTACCTATAAGGAGCATGAGGACCATCAGGCCCAGCTTCAGGAAGAGCTGGGGGTCGCTGCTGCCCAAGAAGTAGATATGTACGAAGGCGGTTATAACGGCCAGGAGCATACCTAAGCCCGCCCAGTGGATACCCTTACGGGCGGTGGCCGGAGAGGACATCATCTTTATACCCAGGATGAACAGGAGGATGGCGACGAAGTAAGCCGCCGTTGTCCCGTGAAGGAGGGCCGGGTTCTGATTTGCAATCTCGGAAGATACGAGACTCCAGAGCATCACTCCTTCCTCCTCTTCTTCTTCTCCTCAAACATGGCGAGCATGCGGTCCGTCACGACGTAGCCTCCCACCACGTTGAGGGCCCCAAGGAACACCCCGAAGGTTCCCACGGCCAGCTCCAGAGGGGTCGTAGCCCTCATGAGGACGTACATCGCCCCCACCAGGACTATACCGTGGATGAAGTTCGTCCCGGACATGAGGGGGGTATGCAGTATAACGGGAACACGGGATATTATCTCAAACCCCGTGAAGGCCGCAAGCATGAAGATGTAAAGCGCTACCCAGACTTCAGGCATGTTATACCTCCACCTTTATTTCACCTTTGAGGACCGCGAGCATCGGACCGATTATGGGATCCTCCGGATTTATCTGAAGGTTCCCCTCCTTATCCACCAGCATGTCTATAAGGTTGAAGACGTTGCGGGAGAACATCTGGCTGGCGGGTATCGGCATCATAGAGGGGACGTTTACGGGGCCGTGAATTATTACTCCGTTATGTACGACCGTCTCGCCCGCCCTGGTCAGCTCGCAGTTGCCACCGTTCTCGGCTCCTAAGTCCACGATCACGGATCCGGGTTTCATCCTCTCCACCATATCCTTGAATATGATCTTCGGGGCGGGGCGTCCGGGTACGGCGGCCGTGGTGATCACGACGTCCGAGTCCCCTATGTTCTGGGCCAGAAACTCCCTCTGTATCTTCTTCTCCTCCTCTGTCAGCTCGCGGGCGTATCCGCCTTCGCCTTCGGCCCAGACAGGGGATTCAAGGAACTTGGCTCCCACGCTCTCGGCGTCCTTCTTGGCCGCGGGGCGTATATCGTAGGCGTAGATACGGGCCCCAAGACGTTTGGCCGTGGCCAGAGCCTGAAGCCCGGCCACACCTACACCGATAACCAGGACGCGGGCAGGCTTGAGGGTCCCGGCTGCGGTCGTCATCATGGGGAAGAGGCGAGGGGCGAGGTCTGCCGCCAGAAGGGCTACTTTGTACCCGGATATGGTAGCCTGCGAGGACAGGACATCTACGAACTGGGCCTTGGTCGTGCGGGGTACCCTCTCAAGGGCTATCACGGTGGCCTTACGTCCGGCTAAGGCCTTTATCTTATCCTTGTTCCTCCACCAGAACATCAGGCTAACGAGGACGGAGCCTTCGCGCAGGGTGGAGATGTCGCCCTCATCGGGCGGCTGCACCTTAACCACGATGTCCGCCTTAGAAAGTACCTCTTTGCGCTCTACGAGGGTGGCTCCCGCCTCCTCGTACTCCTTATCGCTTATGTAAGCCCCCTCCCCTGCTCCCCTCTCCACCATCACGCTAAAACCCTTCTTCACCAGTTTCTTCACCTCAAGGGGAACGAGCGCCACCCTCCTCTCGTTTTCCCACGTCTCCTTCAGAAGACCTACTGTAACGGCCATACTTTTCCTCCTTTAGCCGAGAATTGTACGGCGGGGCCGAAGTCTAAACGGGATAGTAAATGAAACTCCGTCCTTTAAATTGGCTCTATCCCGATACGGTTCTACGAAAGGCGACCTTAGAATAGGCTCTAAGATGAAGGTTGCCGTTATAGGGGATGTGATGCTTGACGAGTACGCCTTCGGGAAGGTGGAGAGAATATCGCCGGAGGCCCCGGTACCCGTATTCCACTACGTAAGCAGTAAGTTCCTGCCCGGTGGGGCGGCCAACGTGGCCCTGAACTTAGCACGCCTGGGTGTTCAGGTGCATCTCTACGGTGTGGTTGGGGACGACCCCGACGGCGAGGAGGTGGAGATACTGTGCGAGAGCGTGAATATCGTGCCGAGATTCGTGAAGAGTAAGCTCCGGACCCTGAAGAAGACCCGTCTCCTCTCCAAGTATCACCACGTCCTCCGGATAGACTACGAGGAGAGGTTTCTGCGGGAGGACGCCCTTAACCTGCTTGACATAATACGGCCCGACGATTACGATGCTGTGGTCGTCTCCAACTACGACAAGGGGACGATCGTGGAGGAGACCCTCCGCTTCGTTAAGGATAGTTTCTCTCACTCCTTCAAGGCGATAGATCCGAGGTCCCTGTTCTGGAAGTCCTCGGGCTTTGATATGGTGAAGCCTAACCTGAGCGAGCTCAGGAGGGCCATGAACATGCCCCTTGAGGATATAGACGAGGTGAAGGAGGCCACGGAGATGGCCCATAGCAGGCTGGGGGTCGGGGCGGTGATCTCCACGATGGGGGACAGGGGTATGTGGATCGTGTCGGATGAGGGTGAGTTCTACGTCCCGGCCCTCAAGAGGGAGGTAATAGATATAACCGGTGCCGGCGACACCGTCTTGGCGTGGCTGGTGTGGGCCAGGATAAACGGGTACCCGTGGAAGGAGGCGGGGGAGATGGCGGCGAAGGCGGCCGCCCTTACGGTCTCGCACCTTGGCGCCTACGCTCCCACCTATAACGAGGTGGTGGGTACCGACACCCCGGACTACAGGGGGGCCTGATTTACCTTACGACTGTCTTGAGTATCCGCCTACCTCCGGGCCACTCTACCATTATCAGATATACCCCTTTGGGAACGGACGGAAACCTCACGGTGACTTCGTTCTCTTTGCGCTGCACGTTGAGCGACTCTTTACGACCGTCCACCCTATACATGGCCACACGAAGGTGTTTCACGTCTCCGCGCGCTATCAAACTACGGTTTCGCAGTTCCAACCTCAGGTCCCTATCCCCGTCCTTCCCATGGGCTACGAACGTAAGGGGCGCGTATATCCCCGTGAAGGTGGTGTCATCGTGTGCCAGCTCGTACCCTCTTCCGTCGTACCGCGTGGCTACGATGTGTAGGTCCGTGCCTCCCATTACCGGTACGGGGAGTATCTGAAGGTAGTCCATGTAGCCGGACGATTCTCGGTACGCTACTGGCGGGGACCATCCGGACGGTGTACGGTAGGACAGCTTAACCACCCTACATATATCGCACCAATCACCGCTCTTTACCCTTATCCACCCTACGAAAGGATAGGCCACCACGGGTACGAAGGCGGAGTCGTCCAGTACCGTAGATGGAGACCAAGAGTACGAGGGGGCGTAAAAGTGCCGGGTTTCCACCTGCCTGCCGTTCAGGTAGGCCAGAAAGACCGTGTCTCCTGCGGCGTCGGCGTGGGGAGAGTAGCCCGCGCCAAGGCGTACGTTCGTGTGCCAGACTGTACCATCGTTATAAGCGTAGAAGATAGTGTCGTGGCAGGTCCAGGCAACGAAGGGGTGGGTTAGATTCCACAGGGCTAAAGTCGGGCCTTCTTCCGGGTCGTACGACGGAAGCGAGCGGCTGAAAGACCGGGTACCGTAATAGCACTTACCCACCTCTTTCCACGCGATGGCAGAGGGATTCCCTCTGGGGAACTTGCCGTAGAGGATCTGGAAGTATCGGATACCAAAACGGTTCTCAACCCTTACGGCCACATGTACCGTATCCCCGATACCTATTAGCATGGCGGGTGCGTACGGTTTCCTGAGGACCTCCGTTCCGTCCAATAACGTAGCGTGTCCATCCCGCCAGGTGTTAGGGGATGACCTACCACAGTTGAATCTGAGAGCGTATCCACTTACCCAGGAGATGCACGCTTCGTTCCCAAGGCTGCTGTAGGCTACGGTCGGGTGCCTCCCTCTATCTACCGGATAGGCCGGGTCCCATCTGGCCGTGCTACTGAGAGCCGAGGTGTAGTATATGTATCCCCTTGAGCGATAGACCATGTGCATAACCCCCGAAGGGGAAAGTACCAGTCTCTTTGCCCCGGCCGGCCCACTCGCGATACTGTCGTCGCTCTGTACGTAATTCAGCAGGACGTCTATCAACATGTTGGGACCCGAACCCTCTCTCCTGATATTCCTGATGGCTATGTGGGTGGCTATGTTCTGCGGATACGCGTATTCGGAAAACTCCCTCCACCACAACCATCCTGCGTATACGGTATCCCTGATAAAGGGATTTTCCGGGTCCGTCCTGATTATCGTATCCGTTATACAGCTGCCCGGCAACCACACACCGCTACTCTCAAAACAGGTATCGCTGGGGTAGGTTACCTGAAAGCTGTCTATGGGGTTGTAGGCGTCGGACGAAGGGTTTGAGAGATGGTCAAAGTTCTGTTTCGTACTATCGTTAAAGAAGTCGTACGGGGACATGTATCCGTAAGATGGCTTGTTTATAGTTTTGCGTAGATAATAAGAAAAGCATGAAGGGAGGTACGTTGTATCTATACCAAAATCAAGGTTATCGCTGCCGGCCACGGGGTCTTCGCCGTAGGACTTACCCCTGTAGTCCCAGAGGCCAAACGCACTTTCCAGGTCTTCGTACTTGTAGGTCTCATAGTCGTAATTTAGCCAATCCGATCCATCGTAGTGCCAGATGAGTATCCCCCTGGAGGGGAAGAAGTCCTCAAGTCTGGTGAGCTTTTGATGGTTGGTGATTATGAACTGCTCGTTCGGAGAGACCCTTATGCGGTATATCTTCCCGCTCGTCGCGTGGTCCTCTATGACGTAGGTCCCGGACGACGTAATATCCACGACCTGTACGTGGTCGTAGTTCCCTCTGCTGTGTATTATGAGCTTATCCACGGGGTCGGAGGGCCTCGGCATGTTGAACCATATAGCCGACATCTGCGAATACAGACCTACGGAATTGGACTGCGCATAAGGGTTCTCAATCCTGCAGCTGCCCCAATCACTCGCGTCTCTCTTCTGGTCGTACTTGTCGGGGGCGCAGAGTACGTGGAGCCACTCGTGGAATATAATAGGAACGCCCATGTAGTTTCGTGCCCTGTAGTAGTATGGAAACCTCCGGCCATATCCGAGCGTAATACCGGAACCAGTAGATATTTGTACGTGACCTGAGCCACACGTATCGTTTGTAGTGTAGCCAACAAACAACCAGGGATGACCTCTACCGTAGAGAGGTGTTGGTAGGATTATGGAGGCGTTATCTACCGTGCAGTCTCCGTTCAGATCGTAATCGTTAAAATCAACCACCGAATCCAGTATTTGTAAAACCTTCCTCTGGTAGGAGTACAGACTATACGTGCTATCAAACACGTCGGCGCTATCCACGAAGATGACTCTTCCACCGAAACCGGGATTTACCTCGCCCGCTATGGCGTACTGACCGTAGGAGTCGTGGTACGCGTACGCCGAAAAGCTGCGGTAGTACTGGGGCATATCCAGATAGGCAGCGTTGAAGGGCCACGGAACCAGAACCCTGCGCGTCCAGGCGGGCACGGTGTCCGGAAAATCGTCCGGCCACTTCTCCCTTATCCACGACACTACGAAGATGGCGTGAATAGTGTCGTTCGCACCGGAACACAAATACAGATCATACTCATTACCGTCACTGAAAAGCCGAAAATCACCCCCGTTAAACGCGAGTACGAGCGCGTACATGGCCCTACCTCCTCCTTATGACCTTTCTTACCCTGCTCCCCTCCCTGACGAAGAATACACCACTGCCCAGATTGGCCTCGCTCAAACTCTTCCCCCTGAACACCAACCTCCCGGACACGT
>CAYYQD010000074.1:5351-6874 GCA_964473735.1 uncultured bacterium | reverse complement strand
CGGTACCACTTCTGCAGATTTCGTACCCAAAGTGATACCATCCGTGCAATGGACGGTTAGTAAGGTGTGGGCCTCTAATCTACCTCAACCTTCTCAACCTCAAACACCCCCCTCTCTACGGTCAGGATAGCGAAGGACCTCCTGCGCGCAAAAACTCTGTCCGTAGGGGAGCCGGGGTTGAGCATCTTAACGCCATCCACCTCACCGTAGAACCACCGGTGGCTATGGCCGAAGACTATCAGGTCCACGTCTAACCCTTCCCTCCGGAACTTCTCCCTAACCCTCTTCTCAAGGCCCAGTGGAGACCCCACGCCGTGGAAAACGCCTATCCTCACACCTTCAAGGTTCTCTACCCGCATCTCGGGTAGGAGACTCCATATGTCCGCGTCGTCCATGTTCCCACACACCCCGATGGTGGGTTTGAAGCTCTCCAACTCCCTTAAAACCTGAACGGAGGTGAAATCGCCTGCGTGTATTATAAGGTCCACCTCATCCACCCTCTCGTAGAACTCCTCCGGTAGGAGCCTCGCCCGATGGGGTATATGGGTGTCGGAAAGGACTAATATCCTCATTCCTGTCCCGTTTTAAAGGGTTCCCTCCTTATCAGGATGGCCGCTACGGGGAATACGGCGTAGCCCAAAATGAAAAGCACCGTTGAGATTATCTTTTCCCCCACGGCTGTTAGATAGAAGCCTGCTAAAATGCTAACCACGGCCAACCCCCAGAGGATCCAGTTCGTTCGGTGCATCTTAGGTGCCACCATAGGCGCCGATTTTAAGGTCGTAAGGCTCTAAGCGTAGAATAGTCCCCTTGAGGCTATCCTCCCTTTACTACGGTCTTCCGTCCCTCCGTGCCGTAATGTTCCTGTTCCCCCCTCTCTACTGGTTTAGGAGGGAGGCGGCACGGGCCATAGTTCGGGAGGTGGTGTCCCTCTCCCCAAAGACTCTACTTGAGGTCGGTTTCTCGGATGCGTTCCTCACGCGCCGCCTCTCCGTCGCCTTGCCCGGGACGAGGATAACGGCCATAGACACCTCTGAAGGTAGCGTTATCCGGGCAACGAAGTTGGCCCTGTCCAACGTACGTTTTGTCGTGGATGACTTCTTCACCCATAGGGGACGGTACGATGTGGTGGTGAGTATGCACGTCTTCGTCCTCTTTGACCACCGCTCTGGCCTTCGGAAGTTGAGAGAGTTAGGGAGTACTCACGTTATAACTCTAACCGCACCCTCACCCTTTACGCTGTTGCACCGTCCTTTCCATAGGTTTATGACCGGTCTGGACGTCAATCTCGTAGAGCCGGAGGAGTACGTCCGTGCAGCGGAGGAGACGGGCTTCTCTGCTAAGGTCGTAAAGATAAACGATACGGAGAGGAGCTACATGGTTGTTCTGCGGAGGGTTTGAGAAGGGTTTATTGTGGGCGTTTCTGGACGACTGCCGTACCGATAGTACGTTCTTTATCGCACGGCCCCGGATTTACCCGTCGGATTATTCGCCTAACCCGTGAGGTCCTAACGCCGCCTGTA
>CAYYQD010000074.1:0-5251 GCA_964473735.1 uncultured bacterium | reverse complement strand
AAGCGTATTTTTATCCGGCGTCAAGAACCCCTCTAAAGACGTACCCAAGAGCCACGGCGTTCGCCACAAGGGCAGACCCACCGTAGGACACGAAGGGCAAGGGTAGTCCCGTCGGGGGAAGCATACCCAGATTAACGGCTATATGTACGAAGGAAAACGTGAAGAACACCACAACGAATCCCACCATCACGAATCTCCTGAAGGGATCCCCGTTCCTCTGGGCCGCCCATAACCCGACCCACGTTATGATAACTATGGCGAGGACGATCCAGAGGGCCCCTCCCGGGATCCCTAACACCCCGTACTCCTCAAACAGATTAGAGAAGGCGTAATCCTTGTCCGCAGAAGGGAGGTATCCCAGCTTCTGGAGTCCCATACCCGGTCCCTTACCGAGCAGCCCTCCCCTTACGATGGATACCTTAGCCTGTACCACCTGAGCCGCCTTGTAGGAGCTCCCGCTTTTGCCCAAGAAAATCTTCACCCTTTCCCTGACGTGACCGAAGGTGTTGTAGGCGAAAACCCCCATGAAGAGGGCGAACCCGAACGACGCGGCCAGCTGGGGCAACGTGGCACCGAGCAAAAAGAGGGTTATAACTACGGCGCCCAATAGAACTACGGCCGTGGATAGGTTAGGCTGGAAAAGTATGACCATGCTCACGAATCCCGATATTATCAGAGATTTCCAGAACACCCCCACCACCCTCTGCTGCCCTTCGGATACGTAGATGTTAGCGAGGTACAGGATCAGGGCGTACTTTACGAATTCGGAAGGTTGGAAGGTAAAGGGTCCAAGGGCTATCCATCTGGACGCCCCTCCGAAGGTCTTACCCGCTACGTAAGTCATAACTAACAGGCCCATAGAGGCGTAAAAGACCCAGTTGGCCCATCGTCCCTGTTTTAACCTGTACATCCACATCCCGAAGAGGAAGGCAAACACCCCGAGGAGGAGCCTAAGGAGGTTGCGGGCGGCAAAATCTACCATGGAGAGGTCGTACACGACCGCCTTGTACATGAAAACGCTCCACTGCAGGAGTATCCCGGAGACCACCAGCCACACTATGGCTAAGACGTACAGTATTACCCTATTACGTAGGTCGGAGCGTTTACGCCTCTTTCTCACCTGTTCTCTTTTCCTCCCTCTTCCTGCGCATGAAGGTGCTCACCTCGTTGCCGTAGATGTTCAAACGGGATATTCTCTTCCCGTACCTCTTCTGGAGGTTCTCCCTCTCCTCCTTTCCGATGACCTTGCGACTAACGACGGTGGTTATCTCGTATTTGGATACGGACGTGGAGTACGTTCCAACCTCTCTCTCCTGCTTCTTGTGTCCTCCCTTATTTCTCTCTTCAAGGAAGGTTTCAACCGAGGAGAAGATGTGGGATATGATCGCGGCCAACACCTCCACGGGCTCCATTATACGGAGATCGTCCTTGAGGGAGTAGAATATGCTACCTATGAACTTCCGGGGTACGTTTTCTGACAGCATCTCGTACAGGGTGGTCAGCTTCTCGTAGTTTATCCTCCGTAGGCTCTCGTCAAAGTCCCGTACGGTACCGAACACCTCCGTGATGGCCTCCTTCACCTTCTCGTGCACGTGTTTCATATGGACGTTAGGCTGGAGCTTGACGATGTAAATACCCACCTTTTTGTCCCCTCTGGGTCGGAATCGCACCGTCAGGTCTTGAACGGTTATCCTCCTCTTACGCAGAGCCTCCTCTATCACCTCCCCCGCCTCGTCCTCGTTATCCCAGAGCACCGGACCCACGACCGACGCCCTATAGATATCTTTGGACACGCGCATGGTAAGGAGCTGGGGGATGCCCGTACTCTCGTACTCCCTCACGAGTCTGTCGCTAACCATCCTGCCGAATATCTCCTCCCCGGGTGCGACCTCGTCATCCTCCCTCGGTCTCGGGTTCCGGAGGTTGAGGAGCTCCTCTCTGAGGCTCATGAGCTTGTTCTGATAGCTCCCGTCTATCTCAACCCTCACGACGGCTATACCGTCCGGAAGTATGAACTCCTTGCGGTACTTCGCCACTATATCCTGCTCCCTGAACACGTTGAGGACATCACCTAACTTTACGAGGCCGGACCTACCCACTACGGTGAAACCCACCATGGGGTAGTCCCTCTTCCCCTCCCGTCCCACGTTGAATATGTGGAAATCTACGTACACGTTATCCGGGTTTTTCCGCGCCTTCTCCGCCAGCTCCACCTGCATTTTTACGATCTCCGCGAGCGTTCTCGGAGACCTCTCCTCAAGGTAGGCTATCGTCCGGGAGTTGACGAACTTTATGAGCTCCCCATCGTCCCCAACTATTTTCCTCTCCGTCTCCTTTGAGAGCCTCTTTTCCTCCACCATCCTCTCTATCTCCTCAAGGATCATGTTATACACCCTTAGCTTGCGGGCCTCGGAGCCGAGCAGGGTGCGTATATCCAGACCGCCCCTCGCGACCGTACGGAGTCGGGACACCATCTCCTCCCTGTCCCTCTCTATCTCCCTTTTGTCCTTCCCTTCCGTTTCGGCTATCTTCATAATGACGACGGAGTACGGTGTGCCCTCTATCTGGGTACCGAACAGCATTGATAGGTTGTATCCTTTGTCGTGCACTACGGCCAGGGAGGCGTCGGACAGACCGGGCCAATCTTTGGCGGCCACTAAGAAGTATATTCCCTCGGGTACATCCACCACCTTCACCTGCGGTACTTCCCTCTCCTTGAGGGCCCTTAGCATATCCAACACGCTGTCCCCCACAACCTCGGGGATCTCCAGACGCAGGGAGGCCTTTACCCTCTCCTCTAAATCCTTGAGCTCGTTCAGGGTACGCTGTATCCCTGTAGATCCTTCTGGAGCCATTTTATCCCACTCGTATCTCTCAGATTCCGTTCTATGCGCTTTACTACTCCCACGTACGGGGACCACCAGAAGTAGGAGTAGAGCTCCAGAGTTGCCCCCAGATTTATGACGTGGAGGGTCGTCCTGTACTGGACCTTCTGGGCGCACAGCGTCTGACTGCCCACGGTGTAAGTGGTCGTATCCTTTACGACGGTGGTTATGCGGTACTCTATGGTGTCTATCACGCTGTCCCCTCCTATGTAGTCTGCGGGCGGTAGGGTATCCCAATCGGTGGATACGCTATCCCCACCCCTCAAGGGGTACCACGCGAAGGGAGCCTCTGCCCTTATGGTGATGGGGGAGCCCCCACCTATGGTCGTGGTCTTCACTACCCGCATGTAGAGGGTGTCTCCCCTGAGGAAGACGTAAGCGGTGTCGGAGGCACCGTCGTACGGACCACCGGAGTATAGGGTTATCCACGTACTGTCGTCTATCATGGAGACGTCCTCGTTCCAGACGTTCCCCGTGGGGTTGATAACGCTGTCGGCTGTGGAGTCCAGACCCCCTCCCTCAAAGACGCTGTAGGACCACGTGGCGCCCGTTATTAGAGGGAAGTAGTTGGTCCGACCCGTGTCCGGGCATAGAGATCCGAAGGTATCGGACGGGGGTTCCGGTGGGGGGGATGGGGAACACCATTCGGAGGTCGGATAGTCCTTACAGAAATCTTTATCGCAACTTGAGGCCACAAGGACCCCAATGCCTATTACCACTAAAGATAAAAACACCGACTTTTGCATCGTATGGAACAGTATTATACTGCGGTAGAACGTCCCCGGTAGGGTTGAGGTTGAGATATAAAAAAATGGGGCCGGCAGGACTCGAACCTGCAACCCACGGATTATGAGTCCGCTGCTCTGCCTGTTGAGCTACGGCCCCCTGAGGCGTATATTATACGTGAGGTGAATGGGAGGATGGGACGGTAGGACGCATCAGTCTTCTAACAGGTCCTTAAACAGGGGGGGCGCGGTTCCCCTGTCCTTCCTCTTACGGTACCTTCCAACGAACTCTCCCCTTTCTTTCCTTTCCTTAAAGGTCTTCCTGACTACGTGTCTGGCCATCTCCTTCTCAACCTCTTCTATCTCCCTCTCGTATCTCTCCAATCTCCGTGCGGCGTACCTGACGTACTCCTCGGATATGTCAATCCCTATGTAATGATGCCCCAGTATCTTGGCAGCCACTAAGGTAGTTCCGCTGCCGCAGTAGGGGTCTATCACCACCTTCCCCTTGCTGTCGTCCAGTATGGAGTAGATCGCCCTCGTGGGGAGCGCTATCGGAAAGGGGGCCGGATGGGGGTTGTTCCTTTCTGGAGGAAAACGCCATATGGACGTAAGGAGGGCGTGTCTTGACTTCAGCTCTCTCCCTATGAGGTTGTTCCCCTCCGGTTTGTAAAGCCAGTATATCCGCTCCTCCACCTGCCAGAACCTCCACCCCCTTATGTTGGCCGCTATCATCCTGTCCCAAATTATCTCCTGCCTTATCACCCACTTCGTCCTCCTCAACCAGTCCATGGGATGAATCATCTTCCCCCTCTCCCACCTCACCTTGTGGTTGTAGAAGAAGGATCCCCCGGGTTTGATCACGCGGTAGAGTTCGTTCAATACCTCAACCTGTATTCTCTGATACTCCTCTTCGGGGAGGTTGTCCGTTGCTCCCTTATACACCACCTTATCCACCAGCCATCCCTTTTTGTTCTCCCGTTTGTTGTAGGGTGGGGAAGTTACGCCCATGTCTATGCTGTTGTCGGGTATCTCTTTCAAAACCTTCAGAGCATCACCTAATATGACCCTGTCAAGGAACTTTTCAAGCATCGGGGGCCACCTCCAGTAAAAAGTCGTAAAAGCCCCTCACGATGTTGTTTCTGTAGGCCTTCAACCGAGGCTTCGGCAGGCAGAACACCACCCGCAGATTTTCGCATTCTACGTAGTCTCTGTAGTTGAAATTGGCGCTCCTTAGAAACTGGCCCGGAATGTCCCCTTCCGGGAAACGCTTTTCTAACTGCCTCTTCAGCTTTGAGACGAAGGAGGGGCAGCTAAAGGGAAACTCAAGCACGTACAACAGTCGCCCATCCACGAAACCGCTGACCAGGACGTTCAGGTTCTCCTTTAAATCTCTCCTTAGACGTTCGTGGGTGTAGTCGGTGAAGTTTCCCCCACCGTTCAGCTTGCGCTTTCCATCGCTCCTGACGTTCTGTGGTTTGGCCTCACACTTCAGGGGTTTGCCGTAGGTGGTCAGCCGGTATCCGTTGTAGCCCACCTTGTCCTCCGTGTGGGTGTATCCGGCCAGCGTGACGGTTATGAACTCCCTCAAGGTGGAGGAGTTCCTGTCGTTCATGTACATCGTGAGGAGGTCTATAAGGG
>CAYYQD010000073.1:0-6939 GCA_964473735.1 uncultured bacterium | reverse complement strand
TCTTCGGGGACATGGACTTCGAGGTGGCCGGTACCACGAAAGGTATAACGGCCATTCAGCTTGACCTGAAGATAGACGGCCTCACCCTACCTATGGTGTCGGACGCCCTGCAGAGGGCCAGGGAGGCCCGCTTAAAGATCCTTGACTTCATGAACGGCGTCATATCCAAGCCGAGGGAGAGGGTATCCCAGTACGCCCCCAAGGTGGTTACCCTCAAGATAGATCCCTCCAAGGTAGGGGAGGTGATAGGCCCCGGTGGAAGGGTGATCAGGTCCATAATCGGGCAGACCGAGACCAAGATAGATATAGACGACGAGACCGGAACCGTATTCATCTACGGCAAGACCTACGAGGACGTCCAGAAGGCCAAAGACATGATTGAGGAGATAACGGCGGACCTTGAGGTGGGTAAGACCTACATGGGCGAGGTCTATCGTATAGAGCCCTACGGAGTGTTCGTACGTATAGGGAAGAAGGAGGCCCTCCTCCACATCTCGGAGTACGACTTCAGGCGCACCACACCGGAGGAGCTCCGCCGACAGGTTAAGATAGGGGACAAGCTGCTGGTCAAGGTCATAGACGTAGACGACTTAGGTAGGGTAAAGGTCTCCCGCAAACAGGCCATGCAGGGGGTCTCAAAGCTCGCCAAAGGTCCTAAGAGAGGTGGAAGGGGCGACAGGAACAGAAGGTGACCCTACCACGACCGTAAAATCTCAAGGACTTGAGAAGGATAGCCGTCGTAATAGGTGCCGTTTCCCTGCTTGCGGGGTGCAGGTGGCCCTACCCTCCCTCAGGGAGAGTGGGCACCTTCGTGTGGTCCACGGAGATGTGGGCGGATACCCTTGACTCCTGCGTATCCTACATAGACTCCGTGTATAAGGGGACGGACAAACTCGGGCCCGGGGTTAAGAGCGGGGTAGTGTGGTTGGTGAAGGGGGACGTAAGCGACACCGCCTGCCTTCGCTTTGGGGAGGATCCGGCCGTCCATTACTTCAAGAGGGACGACAGGGTGGATTACCAGCACCGTCGTCTATTCTTCAACTACGACACCGCCACCGGTGGGCCGATAGTTGCCCCCGGAGAGAGGTACTCCCTCTGCGCTGCTATCATCATAAACGGGGACTTTCTCCATCGCTGGGGCCTCAAACTGGTGATGCCCAACCCCCCCGACAGCTCCTTCCTTGACTCCATACCGGACGAGGTGGTGGTGGGACGGGCTTACCACATCTCATGGGCACCCGACACTTTAGCCAACGCGTACATGATACGTTTCATAGGCTACAACGATTACGAGTACTACTGCTACGTTGAAAACATAGTGGATACGCCATCAGTGACCTTCGTCCTCTACGACTTCGTCCCCGGCGAGTGTGTCCTCATAGACCCGGAGACGGGAAAACTGCGGGACAGCCTCCGCATAGACATCGTCAACCTCTACCGCCTGACCTACGACTACGGCGACATGTTCGGAGAGACACGGAGCATGGGGAGGATAACCAAATGGGTAAGGCTAAGGCCTCCCTCCTCCTCCCGCTGATCCTATCCATCTCCTGCGTGGAGCAGTTCAACGTGGTTGAGACCTCTCCCCCGGCCGTCCCCCGGGAAGGTAGTGGGGTATGGGTCCTCACCACCCTCTCACCGGAGGTGTGGTACGTGGGGGACTCGGCCCTCAGGGTGCTGTTCGCCGGGATGTGGGCCAACGACCTGACCCTCTACGGGGACACCCTGCTCATCACCAACTCCGGAGATAACGACGTCCTGCTCTACGACCTCTCCGCGGGCTCCCTGGACACCCTTTACGTGGGGGCCGGTAGAAACCCGTGGGCCACAGCCTACGACCCGAGGACGGGGAGGATATTCGTCTCCAACTTCCTGAGCAACACCGTCTCCGTATTTGAGGGAAGAGGACAGGTCGCCGAGATAGACGTGGGACCCAACCCGGAGGGGATGGTGGTCGTGGGGGACCGCCTTTACGTTGCCTGCACCGGGTACTCCGACGGGTACAGGAGCCGTCTATACGTCCTCTCTACGGATAGCCTGAAGGTGTTGGACTCGCTGGAGTTCGGCACTAACGTTCAGGTTGTGGTGTCCGACCCTGAAGGGGACATCTACGCCGTAGCCACGGGGGACTACTCCTCCCGTGAGGGATGGTTGTTCCGTATAAGGGACGATGGGGTGAGGGACAGCACCTTCGTGGGCGGTTCTCCGGGGGACGTCTGCGTAAGCGGGGATGGGAGGATGTATCTGGTAGGATGGTCCGGAAGGATAACCCTCTACGACTGGGCATCCGAGCGGGTAATAGGCTCTTACGATACGGGGTTTAACCTCATGGGGTGCGGATTTAAAGGGGATACCCTGACCGTAGCGGACTTCGGGAACGATAGGGTCCTGCTCATCAACGACTCCGGGGAGGTCGCCGGCGCTTACGCCGTGGGGGACGGCCCCATAGACTTAGTGCCGGACGTAAGATAAGTCCCATCATCCTCCGACCAGTTTAACCCTGACCTTTTGGCCGTCTTTAAGGGAGGCCGTGCCGAATACCACCACCGTGTCCCCGAAGTTGAGGCCTTCAACCACCTCCACCTTTTTACTGGTAGTTATTCCGGTCTTTACGGAGATGTACTTTACCCTGTCTCCGTGCACGACGAACACCCCTTTCTTAACCCCCCCGACCATAGCGGAGGCCGGGAGTACTACCGTACTGTCGTGCCTCTCCACCACCACATCCACCCCCACACTCTGCCCGGGTACGAACTTTCCTCCGGGTACGTACCCCTCAACGCTCAGGGTACGGGTCTGGGGATCCAGCGCCGGAGCTACGGAAGAGACGCGCGTCCTTATCCCTTCAACGTACATCCCCGTGCCGCGCCTTACCTTCCCGGCGTAGGGCTCCGGTATTCCGACCACCACCTTCAACCTACGGCGATCCACTATGCGGGCTATCGGCTTATCCTTACTCACGGCTGCCCCTAAGTCCTTAACTAAGACCTGAACGTATCCGGACGCGGGGGCCGTAACCGTCAGCGGTTTTATATCAACTCCCGGGGCCGACCTATCTATGAGGGCTATCAGCTGCCCCTTCCTGACGTACTGTCCGTCCCTTACGTTCAGTTTGAGGAGCCTTCCCCCCATATCCGGAAATACCAGCACCTCGTTCTCACCCCTTACCACACCCACGAGCTTCAGGTGCCTCTCCACGCTTGAAGGCGCGATAACCGTAGCCTCAACCGTGGGAACCTGCTCTCTACCTTCCCCTCCGACCTCCTGAGTGGGTTTCTTCGCACACGATAGTACGACCGGGAGTATCAGAAAAAGTGCCGTCTCCTTTTTCAACATGGATGGTATTATACGGCGGGTTTGAACGATCGTTCAAATCACTGGAGCAGGTCGTCCAGGTCCCTCACGGTTATCTTGCGGACAATTACACGCCCTGCGGGGTCCTGATAGGGGTTGTTGCACAGCATCAGGTTTATTATCAGGTCTTCGGGTTCCATAACCGGCGCCTTAGAGAGTACCTCGGCAACCTTCAGGGCCAGAGCCTCTCTTCCCTCCGTGCCGCTTAGACTCTCCACAAAGGCCGAGACGGAGGCGGGGTCCACGACCCTTAAAAACTCGGGTACCTCTACGAGTTTCCCGTCCCTTATCCTGAAACCCACCTCGGATAACCGACCGATTACCCCCTCCGGAACCTCGCCCACGGTTATGGGCATGAGGAGTTTCCGGGTGCGAACCCTCTCCCGTATCAGTCTCTCGTACAGCACCCTGAAGGTGGCCCTCCCCTCGTGGAGGATGAGGAGGTCGTCCCCTAACACCTTAATCAGGTACTTACCGACCCTGAAGACCCTCTCGCTGGGACTCCTGACCTCAACTCCGCTACCCTTTACGGCCTCCTCCACCCCCCTTTTCCAGTCCCCCACCTCCTCGTATATGCGCACCAGTACGTTGTACCCCGAAGGGACGGACAGACGGTAGAACCCCCCGGGCGTGAAGGCGAACCTGCGAGTCGCCCTCGGAACTCTGGCGAAGAACATCTCTCCCCCCGGCAGGTGAGCGTACTTCCAGCTGTACAGGTGTATTTGGCCTCTATCCCGAAAACTCCCACGGTAAGCCTTCCTCCTCCTTCCCTCCACGGATACGACGTCCCCCAGGTCGTAGAGTACGGCGAAGGCCTCAACGGTACCCCTGTACCACGATAGATGTCCCCTTATCTTCACGGCCACGCCGGGGTAGAAACTCCCCCTGACCCTGACTCCGTCGTAGGCCTCCCCGCAACACTCCACCCTCTCCCCCTCCTCCATACCTAAATCCTCCCAGATCTCCTTCACTCCCCTTCCGTCCAAGTTAGGGGTGTCGGCATATACGGTTGAAACGTTGAAGTTAAAGGTTATACGGGATGGCCGGAGTAGTGTCAGGAAAGATAGGAACTCCTCAAAGGAGACCTTCATCCAACGGTACCACCTTAACGTCCCTGCCACCCACCACGGCGAGGAGGAACCTCACCTCCACATCGGACAGGCCGGCTTCGGCAACGTAGGCTTCCGCCGTAGAGCGCATACGTTCCAGCTTAGGACCGTCAATCCGCTCCTCCGCCCGGAAGGTATCGTTCCGGGTCTTTACCTCAACGAAGTATATTACACCGCCCCTCTCAAGTACTAAGTCTATCTCACCCGACAGTTTACGGTAATTCCTCGCCAGTACGGTAAAACCTCTTTCCCTGAAGAACTCCGCCGCTCTGCTCTCCCCTCTCCTACCTCTTCCCCTGATGCTCACGGATGATCTTGAGGCGGGCCGCACGTCCTACCTTGTGGCGCAGGTAGTAGAGCTTGGCCTTCCTTACCCTGGCACGGTTTACGATCTCCAGCTTCTCCAGGTAGGGGGAATGGAGGGGAAATATCCTCTCAACGGGTATCCCGTGGCTTATCTTCCTGACGACTATCTTTCGGTTTATCCCCTTCCCCTGAAGGGCTATGACGGTACCCTCAAACACCTGAACCCTCGTCTTAACGTCAACGGCTCCGGTCTTGTTGTCCCTACGGAACTCCGCTATCCTCCAGTGGACCCTGACGGTGTCGCCGGGCTTTATCAGGGGAAGGTCCTCCCTACGGTACTCGCTCTCCACTTTCCTTATGATCTCGTCCATAGGCGGCTATTATACTGTGGAAAGCTAAACCCCACCCCCAATGAAGGCCTTCAGGTAGTCCAAAAGTCGCGAGGATAGGGTACTGTCGTGCCTCTCCGGATGCCACTGTACGGCGAGAATCCGAAGCTTTCGCGAGGAGAAGGCCTCTATCAGGCCGTCCTCCGCCCGGGCCAGAACCTCAAGGTCGGGGACCTCTTTGGGAAGACTCTTCAGACCCTGATGGTGACGGCTATTCACCACCGCCCTCTCCCCGAACTCCTCACGGAAGGAGCCCAGAAACTCCACCGTGTGCAGGGCGTCCCCCTTCTCCGCCCGATGGAGACCCCCCTTGAACCCTTCCTTTCCCAAGTCCTGATAAAGGGTACCTCCGAGTACCACCGTGAGCACCTGAAACCCTCTGCATATCCCGAATACGGGTTTCCTATCCTTCAGGGCCCTCCCCACCAAGGTTAGCTCCAACCTATCCCGGGCTTCGTTTATGTCAAGGAGGTCCGGGTACTTTACCTCCTCTCCGTAGTACTTAGGATGTACGTCCTCCCCCCCGGATAGGACTAAGAGGTCGTACTCTGGGAGTCTGGCCTCGTCCGGGGTTAGGACCTCCACCTCACCGAGGGGGGATAGGTACCTAACGTAGTTCCGCGCTTTGGTCTTGCGGGTAGCCGTTATCAGTACCCTCATAGTACCTTGAAGGCCCTGACCCGCTTCCCTATCTTTACCAGAACCACGCCACTCCCGGGCAGTGCGAACCTCCTCCTACCGAAGACGACCCCGGTGAAGATCCGCCTTCCCCTGCCGTCCTTCCCGTAGAACCTTATATCCACCGCCTCGCCCCGGGCCTCCACTATCACCTCCCTGCCCCTCAGGAGCACCCCTCCAGCGCGAACGACCTCTGAAACGGCCGTCGCTGGCATGAGGGTATCAACGAAGGAGTAAATGTTGTCTCCGGAGGAGGCACCGTTACCGTTGGCGGCGTTCCCCACGGCATAAACGATGATCGGGCCCGAGTAGGTTGAGGTGTCGGGTGCGGTGTATTCAAACACGAAGGCGAAGCTGTCCGCAGCGTAGGGGGCGTTCTCGTGCTTGGCGTACCCGCCTGAGGATACCGTGGTGTTTGGACCGGAGGCGGCAAAGGTCCCCACGACGTTTCCGGCGGTGTCTTTGGCCACCATCTCGCACCCGAACCGGGAGGCGGTTGAGTCCTTCACCACGACGGTAAAGGTGTAGGTGGTGCCGGCCACGTAGAAAGAGGGCAGACCCGAAACGTATACGGTTCCGGGACCGGAGTTGAGGCTCCCCGTATGGCACGAGGTACAGTACCTGTTGTTAGGTGGATCCCCGGCGTATCCGTCCGGGGGAGAGGAGGAGTACGCTATGGCAAACATCAACATACCGGTATTGTAAGGGCGTATTCGCTTTAAGGTGCAGGGGCCTACCTGACCACTACCCTATACACCTTTCCCCTGAGCACGGCGAAGTACGTTCCGGGTCTCAAGGGTATCCGCCCGGCACCCGATACGCTTCCCTCAAAGACGAGCCTACCGTCCGTAGAGTAAAGCCTGATAGGGACCTCCCCTTCTGTCCTTACCGTTATCCCACCCGGACCACCGGTAATGCTAACTCTTACACCCTCTTCGCTCTCCTCTGTTCCCAGATCCCTATCCCCTCCCAAGACTCCGCAGGTGTCGTTGTAGGGGTAGAAGCCGCACCCTGTGGCCGGTCCGTCCAGAACGATGATGGAGTAGTTGTCGCAGCAGGAGGGTAGGAGCATCAGCTCGGCGCACATGTCCCCGTCTACGTCG
>CAYYQD010000072.1:0-7035 GCA_964473735.1 uncultured bacterium | reverse complement strand
CCATCCACCACCTCGTACGTCAGAAGACGTAGGAGCCTATCCCTCTTTTCGTCCTTCTCTTTAACGGCAACGGCCATCTGCAGGGGTATTTTAAGGCTGGATACGTTTCAGGGCGTTCCTGCCGGTGATCGGACGGGACGGACGGTAAAACCTTTACCGCACACCGTGAAAAGTGCTGCGTACGGCTACCTTAGAATCGCTATACCATGAAAATCTCCAAAGAGGAGGTGTTTAAGTACCACGAGGAAGGAAAACCCGGTAAGCTCTCCATTGTGCCCTCCAAACCGGCGGAGACCCAGAGGGACCTATCAATCGCCTACACTCCCGGTGTGGCCGAGATCTCAAGAGCCATACATTCCAACCCGGAGGACGTCTATCGTTTTACGCTTAAGGCTAATCTGGTAGCGGTCATATCCGACGGTTCCGCCGTCTTGGGCTTGGGGGACATAGGGCCTTTAGCCGCCAAACCCGTTATGGAGGGTAAGTCCCTCCTGTTTAAGCGTCTCGCTGACGTGGATTCTATAGACATAGAGGTCAGCGCGGAGGACCCCGACCACTTCATAGAGGTGGTCAAGGCTATATCTCCCACCTTCGGTGGGATAAACCTTGAGGACATAAAGGCACCCAAGTGCTTCTACATAGAGGAGAAGCTCATAGAGGCTCTGGACATACCGGTCTTTCACGACGACCAGCACGGAACGGCCATAATCGTTCTGGCCGGGCTTATAAATGCCCTTGAACTCCAGAGGAAGCGGATAGGGGACGTAAAGATAGTCATACTCGGGGCGGGGGCGGCCGGCATAGCCATAGCCCGCATGCTGGTACATTACGGGGCGAAGAGGGAGAACCTCCGGTTGATAGACTCAAGGGGCGTTATATACCGTGGAAGGAAGGAGGGGATGAACCCCTACAAGGAGGCCTTCGCCGTAGAAACCGAGGAGAGGACTGTTAAGGATGCCCTCAGGGGCGCGGACGTCTTCATCGGTGTCTCTGGCCCCAACCTCATAGGTGCGGAGGAGATAAAGGGTATGGCGGAGCGGCCCATAATATTCGCCCTCGCCAACCCCGTCCCCGAGATCCCCTACGAGGTAGCCGTAAGCACCCGCCCGGATGCCATAGTGGCCACGGGTAGGTCCGACTACCCCAACCAGCTCAACAACGTTTTAGGCTTCCCGTACATATTCAGGGGGGCTCTGGACGTGAGGGCCCGTAGGATAACGGACAACATGAAGGTGGCGGCTGCGGAGGCCCTGGCCAGACTCGCGCGGGAGGACGTGCCGGAGAGCGTTCTTAAGGCCTACAACCTGAACGCCCTGAGCTTCGGGAAGGACTACATCTTACCCAAACCTCTGGATCCGAGGCTCATATACTGGGTGGCTCCGGCAGTGGCCAGGGCGGCTATGGAGGACGGTGTAGCCCGACTGTCCGTCAATCTGGAAGAGTACAGGGAGAGGCTCCGGGGCGTAACGGAGAAGGCCGTAAGCTTCACCCGCTCCCTGATAAAGGGGAGGCCGCAGAAGGTCCCACGTATAGTCTTCCCGGAGGGGGACAACGAGACTATCCTCCGCGTGGCCAACACCCTGAGCCGGGAGGGTATGGCCTTCCCCGTCCTCATCGGGGACAGGGACATCATAGAGAGACAGATAAACGCCCTCCAGCTCAGATTCAAGTACGAGATAGTGGACCTGTGGAAGTTTGACGTAAAACCTTACGCCCGGAAGCTCTGGCAGATGAGGTGGAGAAAGGGTCTGGCCCAGGCAGACGCCTGCGTAAAGCTGCGGAGCCGCGGGTACTTAGGTACGATGCTCCTCCACGAAGGGTACGTGGATGGGATGCTCTACGGCGTGGTCCATAACTATAACGAGTCCCTCAGGCCGGTCCTTGAGATAATAAAGCCCAGAGAGGGAGTGCGCAGGGTGGCCGGTCTGTACGTCGCCCTGAGCAAGCACCTTGGCCCCCTATTCTTCGCGGATACCACCGTCAACCCCGACCCCACGGCCGAGGATCTGGCCCATATAGCCCTGATGGCCTCGGAGGTGGCCAAAAAGTTCGGGCAGGAGCCGAGGGTGGCCTTCGTATCCTTCTCCAACTTCGGCACTTCGGACCACCCGTCCGTTGAGAAGATGAGAGAAGCCCTCAAGATACTACGGGATACGGCGCCCGATATACTCGCCGAAGGTGAGGGACACGCCGACGTCCTCCTCAACTCCAGGGTGCTGAAGGATCTCTATCCCTTCTCCGTATTCGCCCAGCACAATACGAGGGCCAACATCCTGATATTCCCGGACCTGAACTCCGCCAACATATCCTATAAGGTCCTTAGCGCCTCCTGCCGGATAAAGATGGTAGGGCCCATACTCATGGGGTTGAGCAAGCCCGCCCACGTAATACAGAAAGGGGACGACGAGGAATCCATCCTGAGCCTCGCGTACTACCTCATATCGGAGATTCTGGAGAGGAGATAGCATCCTCCTTAGAATTAGGTGTTCGTGCTGCAAAAGGTTATAGATCTGGTTTTTCTCATGAGGCCCACCCTGATCCTACCCGGTTGGGGGTTTTTCGTCTTGGGGTACCTCCACGCCGGATCCCACATGGGAGACCTGCACCCGATATTTGAGGTACCGCTCCGGCCCGGTTTCTGGTACGGCTTTCTATCTACCACCTTTATAAGCGCGTACATCTACGTCCTGAACCAGATCTACGACAGGGAGAGCGATAGACTGAACCGCAAGCTCTTCCTCATAGCCGACGGCTACGTATCCGTTGGTGAGGCCTACGTCTTCTCCCTTATTCTCCTCCTGCTCTCCTTCGTCTTCGGTGCCCTCGTTGGGAAGGCCTTTCTCCTGCTACTCGCACTGGGAACTGTGGTGGGTACCCTCTACTCCCTACCTCCCTTCCGCTTTAAGGGAAGGCCGTTTCTTGATATGTTCTCCAACGCCGTGGGCTACGCCATCCTCAACGTGGCGGCGGGCTACGTATCCGGAGGGGGAGATACGTACGAAGGTCTGCGGGCTACCCTACCGTACTTTTTCGCCGTCTCCGCCCTATACCTCAACACCACCGTTCCGGACATACCGGGGGACAGGGAGGCCAATCTCATAACCACCGGTGTCCTGTTGGGCCCCAGATTAACGGCGATTCTGGGGGCTCTCTTCGTCCTCCTGACCGTCCTCTTCTCCTTATGGCCGGCTTACAATCCCTTTATGCTCGTCGTGGGAGGAGTTTCCCTGCCCTTTTACCTCTACGCCGCCCTCCGTGGGGACGAATTTTCCGTAAAGCTCGCCTACCGCGCATCCGGACTGGCCTTCGTACTGCTTTTAATACTGAAGTACCCTCCCTTTGTGGTCCCCGCCCTGGTCGTTCTGGTCGCCCTGAAGGTGTATTATCGCCTTCGCTTTAACCTGGACTACCCCTCGCTAACGGGAAGGTGAGCGTGTTCCTGCTGGCCTACGTCCTGACGCGGTCGGAAGTGGAGATGATAGACTCCCTCTCCCAACTCCTGTATACGGAGAGATTCTCCGAGTTTGAGAGATCTTTAAGGACTTTAAAGGGTCGGATGGATCCCCTCCTGTGGTCCGTTCTGAAGCTCGCCTACCTTCAGCTCTACATGTCCGACAACGACACCGACTACAGATACGGGGAGTTCGTCTCCCTCATGGACTCCATCGTATCGGCCTACGGCAGGAAACCCCAAAAGAGTACCCGTGAGAAGATGCTCTTAGCCACGACCATGGCCATGGGGGCCGTCTTTTACGGGCGGAGGAGGAACATCCCCAAGGCCTTAGCCTTAGGGAACAAAGCCTTCAACCTATACAGGGAGGCCTACCGGGAGGATACCACGGTGTACGACGCCCTCCTGCCTATGGGCCTCTACGACTACGCCATCGGATACCTAACCCGCTCCTCCTCTCGCAAGCGCAGGGGTATAGACAAGATAAGGATCGTCTTGAGGAAAGGGGTTCTGGCCAAACCGTTGGCCTACGCCGGCTTAGTCTACGTGTATATCTTTGACAACAAACCGGGTAAAGCCATAAAGTACGCCCTCAAGGCCCTATCCATGTACCCGCAGAGCCGCACCTTCCGGTGGATCTTAGCGGAGGCTTACCTGAAGGCGGGAATGTACCCGGAGGCCTACAGGACCTACGACGAGATAAGGCGGGATCTAAAACGCAGAAACCCCGGGTGTAAGGTGTGTGTAGCCGAGGCCCTTTACTACATGGGAGAGAGCCTACACGGAGCCGGTAAGGAGGAGGAAGCCAGACGTACGTGGTACAGGGCCCTGTGGTACCTGAAGGCGGAGAGGGATCCCTACAGACAGAGGGAGGTTAAGGAGGTACGGAATAAGCTGAAGAAGAGAGGCATAGAATGACCCTCTGCGACACCCTTCGGCCTCGCCGGGCTAAAAGCCTTCCCTTTCTGGGGTAGAATAACCCCTTATGGAAAAAGTCAAAGACGTGGTATTCCGTATCCTCCGGTACTCTCCGGGGAACGGTACCCCTACCTGGTCGGAGTACAAGGTCCCCGTAGTGAAGGGAATGACCGTCCTTGAGGGGCTGTTCTACATAAAGGAGAACCACGACCCCACCCTCACCTTCAGGGCGTCCTGCAGGATGGGAGTGTGCGGATCCTGTGCCATGAAAGTAAACGGTAAGCACGTTCTGGCGTGTCAGACCCAGATCCTTAAACTTCACGCCGACGTTCTTAACGTTGAACCTCTGAGCAACTACAACGTTGTGAAGGACCTCGTCCCGGACCTCTTTCCGCTCTTTGAGAAACACTCCGCCGTAAAGCCCTACATAATAAGGTACTCGGATCCGGAGGAGTTCAACGACCCCACGGGGGAGTACCTCCAGACCCCAGAGGAGCTGGAAGAGTACCTCCAGTTCACCTACTGTATAAAGTGTGGGGCGTGCGTCTCCGCCTGCCCCGTTGTGTCCGGAGATGAGGACTTCCTCGGACCGCAGGCCCTGACACAGGCCTACAGGTACGCCGTTGATAGCAGGGATGAGGGGTACATAGTGGATAGGGAGGTGGTCTCGGATCTGGTCTCCGGAGTCTTGAGGTGCCACTTCGTAGGGGCCTGTTCCGACGCCTGTCCGAAGGGGGTAGATCCGGGCATGGCCCTTCAGCTCCTGAAGAGGGAGATATTCCTGAATACCTTCGGGCTAAAGCGTAAGAAGAAGAGGGCAGGTTTCCATAAGATAGACCTGAACGCTTCGCCCCCACCCGACGCTCCCAAACCACCCCCAAGAACCGTAGAAGGCTGATCGTCTTTAGAATTATATACTCGGAGGGTTGGCCGAGCGGACGAAGGCGGCGGATTTGAAATCCGCTTCCCGCCCGAGCGCGGGACGGGGGTTCGAATCCCTCACCCTCCGCTTTCTGTAAAGCAGCCACACTTTACGGCCGTATAATATGCACCTAAAGCGCGCCCGTAGCTCAATAGGATAGAGCACCTGGCTACGGACCAGGAGGTTGGGGGTTCGAGTCCCTCCGGGCGCGCTTTTTTTGTCGTATAGTCAGATCTCCCTGCTCAAACGCACGTACAGGAGGGGCAGGACCTTGTAGAGTCCTACCGGGCTGGTAACTTCCGAAACGTTGAGCCACGCCTTAAACCACAGGAACATCACGTTCCCCATACCCCAGCTGAGGTCCCAGCCTTTCCACTTTTGACGTTTCCCTAAACCGACTAAAAGGGTGAATAGCCCCCTGCGGCTCTTGAATCTGTACGTACATCCACCGTCCTCCGTGCAAACCTTCCTCCATTCGTACGACACGATACCGTCGGAGAAGAGGACGCTAACCATGTCCGTCTGGACGGATATGGACCACCTCATATCCCATGGGGCCGGGCCCGTGGCTCCCCCGATAAACCTACTCTTTCCTAAGAATCCCGATACCCTGAAGTTCCTCTTAGCCTTGTCCAGAAGGGAGTAGTCTATACCAACGGAGAGCACCCGGGTGTCCTTACCTAAGTTCAGCATAACGTCGGCGAAATCTTCCGCCCCCTCCACGGCCGTGGTGTCGTTCCAGTCGTAGAAGGTGTAGGGGTCGTGTATCCTCAGGTAGCCGTTTATCTCCAGGGCGTAATCCCCTAAAAGCATCTCCTGGCCGACGACCCCGGTGTAAGCGTAGGGGTACCTGCGAAAGTAAGAGGCGGGGAACATCTCCACCACTATGTAGGGTATCCACGGAGCGTAGTTCTGGTAGGATGATCCCAGAAAGACTTTTGATGCCGAGTAATCGTTCCAGAAGTGTTTGTAGTGTAAGCGGAAGGTGGGTATAAGCCCCTCTATCCCGTACTCCCATCCACTCTCCCTTTCGTTCCACACCGTATCTTCGCTTCTGTTCAGTCTGATACCCGTGTAAAGGAAATCCCTTCCCACGTGCCAGCGCCTTCCCCAGAAGAGGGAATAGGTAATATGGCGCACTTTAAGGGGAAAACCGCCTTTCTTAAAGCTTTCCTCAAGTACCGTGGTCAGGTCGGAGAATTCGTCCTCCACCGAGGCCTCCATACCGAATCCGTAGAGGGAAACTTGCGCTCCGAACCTTAAGTTCTTGGGCCTGTAGAGAAAACTCTCCGCCACGTCGCTTTCCTTAAGGTAGGAGTTGTCCGTTCCGGAGAGGTAAATGAGAGCGTTGAGGGACCTGTACTCGTACAGGAGAGAGGCGCCGTAGCCTCTAAGAGTCACGGAGTACCTCGTGTGTCCAGAGCGGCGGGTTTCGTCGTCGTAATCCCTATAGGAAACGTCCAGCCAGGACTTCGTATATAACGCCGTGAATCTGACGTTTTTGAAACGCTCAATCAGAGCGAAGGAGTAATCCTCCGTGTTGCCGTTGGCCCTCAGCTGTGGGAACAGGACGTAGTTGGTGTAAGTCAGATTGGAGTACTGTCCATATAGACCCCTGTAGAACACGTAGGTGGTGGGCAGACCTATCTGGACCTCGTTCCTGTACGGCTCCACCTTCATGTCTATTACGCCCCCTAAGAAGCCGTCGTACTCAACCGGGGCATCTCCCCTATACACCAGCGCC
>CAYYQD010000071.1:0-7179 GCA_964473735.1 uncultured bacterium | reverse complement strand
ACCACGAACTTACCGCTGGCCGTCCCCCTCTCCGTCATCACGACCACGAAGTAGAGCCCCTCGGGCAGGTCGGATATGGACAGGCTGAATTCGGTCTCACCTACGCTGAGGTTCTTACGTACCTCCTCCTCCTTTACGAGATGGCCGGAGGGGGAGTATATCCGGAACCTAACGAAGTCGGCCGGATAGGGGCTGGTGACCACGAAGGTTATCTTCCGGTGACGGCTCCTTGAGTAGGGGTTGGGATAGACGAGCCTTACCCTCATCTTAGGGGAAGGTGGGGAGACTTCAAAGGGTTCGGCCGTGGCCATGGCGTAGGCGTCGGGTACGCCGTAGCCCGTGAGGTAGTTGGGGGTAGGGTATCCGGGGAGCTGGGAGGCCGTCTCAAGGAGCTTCCGTCGGAGTTTGGCCACGTCCCACGACGGATGGACCTCAAGGGCCAGAGCAAGGGCCCCGACCGTAAGCGGGGTGGAGTAGGACGTACCGGAGACGCTAACTAACGAGAAGGAGTCGTCTATGGCTACCACGGTGAATGGAGCGGCTACCTCCGGTTTGACCCTGCCGTCCGCGGAGGGTCCGAAGGAGGACCTGTTCGCCGGTAGCCACCTTCCGGATACGGAGTCCCATATTATTCCGCTAACGGCCACCATATCGTGGGCGTCGGCGGGTGCGGTCAGGGTGGTGTCCCCCACCAAAGGGTCGGGTAGCGGCCTGTTCCCGACGTTCCCCATGGCCGCCACCACCAGGAGCCCCCTCTTCAGGGCTTGAGACACGGCCCGGGAGGATACGGCCGTATTCCCGTCCATCATGTCCTTCGTATATCCCAAATCCGCACCGTAGCCCAGGCTTATGTTGGCTATCTGCACCCCCTTTCTGGCCGCCCACTCAAGGGCCGAAACTAAGAAGTCCTCTTCAACGGTGTTCTCCCACGTGGCCGCTGTATCCGTACGGCTAACTTTTTCGGTTTTTGCTAAGTAGTACGTTGCCCCCGGAGCCACTCCTATCAGCCTCCCTTCAACGTACCCGGCCAGTACGGAGAGGACCCGGGTACCGTGGTAGTATCCCACCCCGTACTTCGGGGCCTCCGCTATCGTGTCCCCTCTCGCCCTGAATACCAACCTGTCCCCCAAGAAAGAGGGCATATCGCACGAGGTCCATCCGTAGGTGCCAAGGAGGTTGCCCGAGGTGTCGTATACTTCCACCCTGTCAAGGGAGGGAACGGCCACTTTACTGCCGTTGAAGGCTACGTCGTTTAGCATGGGTACTCTGGTTATGAACCTGCCCCCAACGAAGGCGGAGTCGTTCCTTATGTAAGCCACCTTACCTTCGGCATAGACCGGGTTGAAGCCGGGGAACAGGGATACGGCACCCCCACGGGTCATCATATAGACGGTATCCCCGTCCGAGAACAGTAAGGTATCCCCCCTGAGGTACATACCGGAGATGCGGGGGGAGGGGTGGGAGGCCCAGCAGGAGAGGTCGGTTGTTGATCTATCGTAATAGCACAATTTCACGCTGTCGCCGGTGAAGGCCCCGAAGGTTAGGGTGTCGGGTAGGGTATCTATAACGGCCATCTGGTAGCCAGATATTGTTCTAATAAACCGTAGCGTATCTGCCGCCGTATCCACGACGCCCAGCTTCAGACTTCCGAAGCCGGATGTCCATACCAGAAATAGGGTGTCCCCTAATTGGGCGAGGGATGGGTTGTACTCGTACCCCATCTGGACGTTCTTCAGGGACCACGTGCTATCGTCGTTCAGTACGTAGAGGTAGAGGTTCCACGCGTGGGTATTTACCCCTTGAAGGGCCTTCTCGTCCGCCCCGGCATAAACGCATACCGTGGCCGTAGAGAGGCGGTGGCAGTCGTAGGATTGTATGTAGAAAGGTATCGTTACGGGTACGGGGATTTCAAGGTCCTCAAGCATGAGATGGTCCCCGCTGTTGAAGTCCATCTGCCCCCCCACCTTTACGCCGAAGAGGGCGGGGTGTCCTAAGTCAAACCCCGTATCAAATATCCCTATCTTTACCCCCTTGCCGGTTATTCCCATGGAGTGCAGGGTGTCCGCCCTGACGGCCTTTACCTGTCTCTCGGATTCGCCGTAGGAGTAGGACTGTGGGGAGTACCTACCGGAGGGTCTGGGCCTGTCGGAGTGCTTCACTTTGAACTTCAGAACGGGGGTTTTCCCCGGCCTCAGATGGAAGGATATAGGCTCCTTTCCTTCCGAAAACCAGTAAAAGGACACCCTACCCGTCCAGTAGGACTTCGTGCGCATGTACAGGGAGTACGCCCGGGCGTAGGGTATAGCGGACGCCTTAATGGACACCCAGAACGGTAGCATAGAGGCTATTATACCCCCGTGCTCCGTTCTATCCGCCGTATAATAGCGTGCCTCCATGGTCTTTATCCCCCTTCTGTCTTTTATTGACAGCCTCCTTCTTAGACCCAACAAGCCGGAGATAAAGAAGGTCTTTGTACCTCCACCGGACTACACCCTTAACCCCGGCGATAGGGTACTCATAACCGCCTACTCCCGTCAGGTTTCCATCGTTCAGTACGAGACTTTTGTGGATAACAACGGGCTCCTACCTCTTGAGATCACACCGGTATCCAGGCCAACGGCGGTCAGGGTGGCCGGTCTTACGATGGATTCCGCCCGTAAGGTTCTACTTAGGACTTACCGCAGGTTTGTTCCTTCCGTCGCCTTCGTATCCGTTCAGCTAATAGCGCCCTCCAAGTTCTACGTGGTTTTGAGGGGGAACTTTGATCCCGCGTACAACGGTTTTATCCGTGTGGATGGCCTTACCCGTCTTTCCGACCTCCTGTTAGATGGAAAGTTCGTGTTGCCCTACTCGGCCTTCAGCCGCGTGCTCATAAACGGGGATACCTTCAACCTCTGGAGGTTCCTCAAAGAAGGGGACATATCCCAGAACCCCCTTCTTAAGGCCTACGATACGATCTACGTCGCCAGAACGGACTCCGTAGTCTATGCCGTTGGGGATTTCTCTAAAGGAAACTACTGGACTGTTGAATGGACACCGGGAGACAGGGTGTACGACTTGCTCCTCAAGCTGCGGCAGGCCCGTCGTCTCTATCTCCTGCGCAACGTGCTAATAAACGGTAGGAAGGTCGACCTCAACACTCCCTTGAACGTTGGGGATACGGTTAGTTTTGACTTCGCCATACCGTACGTGATCGTTTTAGGTGAGGTCATGAGACCCGGAGGGATAGAGTTCGCTCCGCATAAGACCGTTCAGGATTACATCATTGAGGCGTACGGTTTTACCGAGAGGGCCAATAGGTGGGACATAAGGGTCAAACATCCCGGAGATCCGAAACTCCGTAGGGTGTCTCTGGATTACCGCCCGGGGCCCGGGGACGTCGTGATAGTGGGAAGCTCCCTCCTCACGATGAGGGACCTGGTCTTTTTAGGGCCTTCAATAGTATCCACGGCCGTCCTCATTTACAACACCTTCTTCGTAAAGCGTTAAGGAGAAGCTCCCTCGCTCTCATGAAGGGGGGGGTTAGACGGGATGGGGCGGTGAGCAGCATATCCACCACCGCCCATGGGGGTAGTAGCTTGTGCCTCAAGGTCAGGTCTATCAGCATGACCGGTATCCTCGGGACGTTCAGAGGGGTGAAGTGTGCTTTTAAGGATGGTCCGGAGAAACCCCACCTGTAGCCGATCTCTCTTGCCAGCTTTAGGACCCTGCGGTCGTAAAGGTTAAAGGGGTAGGATACTGCCCACACCTCCTTACCTGTCAGGTCTTCAAGGTACTTTTTGGAGTACTCCAGCTCCCGTCTTATTTCGCCTTCGGGTAGTGATATCAGGGCCCGGTGGGATACCGTATGCGACCCCACGATCCAGCCCGAGTCACTAAGCTCCAGTATGGCGGAACGATCTATATGACGTACGCTCGTCCCGAAGGTAGCGTCCCATACGTTTCTCTTTCCTATAAAACCGGTAACCACGAACACCGCACCCTTTATACCGTACTCCTCCGTTATGGGGTAGGCGTACCTGTATACCCCCTCAAGGGCATCGTCAAACGTTATCATGAATCCCTGTGTCGGTATAGGAAACTCTAAGGCGTGGGGAGGGAGGGGTTGGAAGACCTTCAGGAGATAGGAGATGTGCCTTTTGAAGACCCCGGGCAGGACCCAGTTGCCTGACAGCCTTGGGGTGGGGGATACGTCGTGATAGGCGAATATCAGAGGGTAGCGCACGGAGGGTATTTTACGGTCGTACTCTCTTCAGACCGTTTAAATATTTTATGATAATTATTATTAAAATATCTATTAAGTATCTTGTGATAATAATGGTATTAACTTATTACTATTGTATGCTGTATAACTAATATTAATTATTATGTTAAGATTGATTTAAAAGTAATAATTTACTATGATATATAATATAATAGTGTTCTATAAGACCACATATTACATAACTCTTTGTGTCCTCCGAACAGAGGAAGCGCGCTGATACGTGTAGGCCATCGCCAGTATAATACCACCGGTATGGCAGTATTTAAGAGGTTGGTAGATATACTCCGGGCTAACATCAACGACATGTTGGAGAAGGCGGAGGACCCGGAGAAGATGTTAAAGCTCATGATCGCGGATATGGAGGAGGCCTTGAGAAAGGCCACCGTGGCTACCGCTCAGGCTATAGCCAACGAGCGCAGGCTTAAGGCCCAGTACGAGAAGGCTAAGGCTCTGGCAGAGGAGTGGCAGGGCAGGGCGGAGGAGGCTCTGAAGGCTGGAAACGAGGATCTCGCCCTTAAGGCCGTTCAGAAGAAGATGGAGTACGAGAGCTTAGCCTCAGGCTACGATAGGGCCTACAGGGAGGCCCACGAAGTCTCCGAGAAGTTAAGGAAACAGCTGGATACCTTAAAGCTCAAGCTTGAGGAGGCCCGGACGAGGTACAGCACCCTTATCGCCCGGAAAAAGGCCGCGGACGTTCAGAAGGAGTTCGTGAAGTACGCCGGCGGTTTCGGTAAGGACGTCTTCAGCAAGTTTGATAGGATGGAGGAGAGGATCCTTCGAGAGGAGGAGGAGGCCGAAGCTCTGGTTGAGCTGAGCAAGGACACGGTTGAAGAGGAGTACGAGAAGATGGAGAAGGAAAGTAAAGCGCAGAAGGAGCTTGAAGCTCTCAAGGCTAAGTTGGGTCTAAAGGGAGGTTAGGATATGAAGGTGAAGATAAAGGCAGGTATAAACGAGCGACTTTTAGAGGAGGTTAGGGAGAAGGTAAGGGAGTACCTCAAGAGCATCGTGGATGACCCCGTTGAGGTGGATGGGACAATATCCTTTAAGTACGGCAGCGTTACGGTGGGCGTTGAGGTGGTACCATGGCACGAGGAAGACGTTTTAGTGAACGTTTTCTCCTATCTGGCGGATAACGTACCTGTGGACGGTAATCTGGCCCGCACTCTCCTTGAGCTCAACGCGAGGTTCCCCCTTGGGGCGTTCGCCATCGGTGCCGAGGATTCGGTGCTTTATAGGTACGCTCTGGCCGGGGCTAACCTTGATCTAAACGAGCTGGCAGCAGCCGTATATACGGTCGCAACCGTCGCCGACTCCTACGACGAGTTCGTTGGGGAGTACGATAAGGCCTCCCGGAGCAGGATAGATTGACATGGGTACAGTATTGCTCCTTTTAACCGTAGCAATACTCCTGCTCTTAGTTGGTGTGCCGCTGTACGTCGTCTTCCTGTATAACTCTCTCGTCAGGAAGAGGCAGCTCGTTAAGGAGGCGTGGAGTGGGGTTGAGGTCCAGCTAAAGAGACGTGCCGATCTGATCCCGTCGCTCGTAGAGGTCGTTAAAGGGTACGCCAAGCACGAAAAGGAGGTCTTTGACAGGATAGCTGAGGCGCGGGCCCGTAGCCTTGGGGCGGGGAGCGTGGCGGAGAGGGGAAGGGCGGAGGGTGACCTAACTAAGGCTTTAAAGAGCGTTATAGCGTTGTCGGAGAGGTATCCCGAGCTAAAGGCGAATAAGAACTTCCTACAGCTTCAGAGGGCCTTGGCCGAAGTAGAGGACGACCTGCAGCTTGCCCGCAGGTACTACAACGCTACGGTTAGAGAGTACAATACCTCTATAGAGACTTTTCCGACCGTACTCTTCGCCCGCACCTTTGGATTCACACCCGAGGAGTACTTTGACTTAGATGTGGAGGCCTTCAGGTCCGGAGAGGATGCCCTTGAGCAGAGGCGCAGGCCGGATATAGAGTTCTAAGGGTTTGCACATAAGGTATCTTATGTTAACTTACCTATGATGAGGAAGGCCCAAGCTTCTACCCCACCACTTCGCTCTAATATAATAGAGCAACTATCTCGGAAACTCCGTGCCGATGGAAACCACGTATCCGACGGGGTCGTAAGTGTCTCCGTCTCTGGAAAGAAGGACACCACTCTGTAATCTAAACCGCATCGTAGTAAGTCTGAGACCTACCTTTAGCAGAAAGGGAACCTCCCCAAAGGGGGCGTTGAAGGTCAGGAAAGGGTTTAACCCCTTCCACTTGTAGCTAACGTACCCTTCTATTACCCCCCTACCCTGCGCCGTAGAGTACCCTACGGCTACGTTGTACCCCTTTCCTCCCCTGTGGTATGCCCTGTGGGAGAAAAGGTATATACCGAAGGAGGCCCCTTTTTCGGTTTTAACATAACTCAAAGGAAGCGCGGAGAGGTAGGATACCCCCACCCCCACCTTTAACGCTCTGGAGTAAGAGGATAGGTTTATACCCGCACCCGGCGTTATGGATTCGTTTCCCATCCGTCTTAGGAGCATGTTAAAACCCAAGTCCAGAATCCCTAAGTACCGACTGTAGTTCAACAGGAAGGTTTCCCGCAGGGTGTCTTTGGACGTTCTAAGCACCCACGACGCGGAAAAGCGGGCCGCACCGGGTACGGTGTTGAGATGTAAGGATACCCCTGTCCCTCTCCAGACGGCGTAGGCCCCATCAAAGTAGAAGTCGTAGTTCCTGAAGGTGGGAATAAGCATCTCTTCCAGAGGTACGTTGCTCGTTGTTATCAGGTCCCCTACTCCGAAGAGGGCTACGATGGAGAGCATAATCAATCAGTATAAAGGTGGAGGAACGCACAGCAGCATATTGTTCTAATGTATTAGAGCAATTTTCCCGGATGTCGCACGGAGGATAACGTACGGTGAATATTGGTTCGGTTAA
>CAYYQD010000070.1:0-7307 GCA_964473735.1 uncultured bacterium | reverse complement strand
TCCTACAACCCCACCCCCTCAATACGTAGAAGATAGCGTTTGAGCTCCAGCCCCCCGGAGAACCCTCCTAAGTCTCTCTTTCCCACCACACGATGGCAGGGGACGAGTATCAGGTGCCGGTTTCTGGCCATGGCCATACCCACCACCTTAGGATGGGTACCCACGGACCGGGCGACCTCCGAATAGGTGGCCGTACGACCGTACGGCAGGTTGAAATACACGTACTCAAGGACCCTACGTACGACCGTCGGATGGATGGACAGGTCCGGATAGAAGGTGAAGGTCTTACGCCGACCCCTAAAGTACTCCCGGAGCTCTTCCTCCAGCTCCGGAGAGGGAACGACCCCCTCCAGCGGTTTTAACCCTACGTAAATTACCCTCTTCCCCTCGGCGTACGCGTAGAGCCGCCACCTACCGGCCTCTACCAAGGTAGGTCAAGGTCCTCGTCCCAGAAGTCCCCTAAGTCGGTATCATCGTCCCCGTCTTCGTACTCGTCCCACCACCCCTCCTTCAACGCGACCACATCCACCATAGGGGACTCCTGTTGCAGGGCGGAGAAGATGCGCGCGAGGACTTTCTCCGCCTCCTCGTAGGTTGAAAAGTGCTCCACAACCATATCCTGGGAGCCGAAGATGGCGGCCTTTATAACGTAGCCGCTCTCCACACGCTCTATCCAGAACTCGTGCACCCTATCTATGCGCACGAGCCTGTCGGCCAATCGCAACCATCCGGGCTTCATCTTTTGGCCTTAGCTTCCTCAAGTTCCCTCTTCCTCTCCGCTATTACCTTCTGGGCAACGCTCTGCGGAACCTCCGCGTAGTGGCTGAAGAACATCGTGAAGTACGCCCGTCCCTGGGTTATGGAACGCAGGTCACTGGCGTAGGACATGAGCTCGGCGAGGGGTACGATAGCGGTTATAAGTCTGGCGTTCCCAACGTCCTCTATGGACTTGATCTGCCCTCTCCGGGCGCCCACGTCCCCTATGACGTCCCCCATGTACTCTTCGGGGACGGTTATCTCAAGCCTCATCATAGGCTCAAGGAGGACGGGCTTACCTCTCTGCAGGGCGTCCCTGAGGGCGAGGGCGGCCGCGCGCTTAAAGGCCAGCTCCGAAGAATCCACCTCGTGGTAGGAACCGTCTATCAGCTCCACCTTTATATCCACCACGGGGAAACCGGCCAGCACACCCTTCTGCATAGCCTCCTGTATCCCCTTATCCACGGCCGGAATGTACTCCCGCGGTATCCTTCCGCCCACTATCTTATCCACGAACTCGTAGCCTTTCCCCCTCTCAAGGGGATAGACGTTTATGATGACGTGGCCGTACTGACCACGACCGCCCGTCTGACGGATGAACTTACCTTCAACGTTCTGAACGGGGACCTTTATGGTCTCACGGTAGGCAACCCTCGGCTGCCCCGTCTCAACGTCCAGCTTGAAGTTCCGGCGTATGAGGTCCACCTTGATGTCCAGGTGGAGCTCCCCCATCCCCGCTATGATCGTCTCGCCGGTCTCCTCATCAACGTAGAACCTAAAGGAGGGGTCTTCCTCCGCCAGCTTGGACAGTACGTTCGGGAGCTTCTCCTCGTCCTTTTTGCTCTTGGGGAATATGGCCTGGGATATTACGGGCTCGGGTATCTCAAGGCTCTCAAGGATCAGAGGGTGTTCAACGTCGGTTATCGTGTCCCCCGTACGCACGTTCTTTAAGCCCACGACCGCTCCGATGTCCCCGGCACGCAGCTCCTCAACGTCCTCCTTCTTTGCGGCGTGCATCCTGACTATTCGGGATATGCGCTCCCTCTTGTTCTGGGAGGCGTTGAGTACGTAGGTCCCGGCCTTCAGGACACCGGAATAGACCCTCACGTAGACCAGCTTTCCTATGTACTGATCCATCTGTATCTTGAAGGCCAGAGCCGTCAGAGGCTCGGTGTCGGAAGGCTGACGGACCACCTCCTTACCGTCCGGGGTCTTACCTACGACCGCCCCCCTATCAAGGGGTGAAGGTAGGTACTCTATGACCGCATCCAACAGGGGCTGGATACCCTTGTTCTTATAGGCGGAACCCGCGAAGACGGGCACTGCCTTCAGGGAAAGCGTGGCCCTCCTTATCGCCTCCTTTAGCTCCCTCTCGCTCACCGGCTGTTCTTCAAGGTACTTCTCCAGTATAGCCTCATCCACCTCCGCCAGCCTCTCTATGAGGATACCCCTCCAGAACTCGGCTTCATCCCTTAAGTCCGGTCTTATCTCCCTGTACTCGTACTTGGCCCCCAACGTCTCCTCCAGCCATACGATCTCCTTCATCGTTATGAGGTCTATCACCCCTTCAAACTCCGACTCCGCACCTATGGGGTACTGCATGGGCAGGGGGAGGGTGCCGAGCTTCCTCTCCATGGACTCAATGGACTTGAAGTAATCCGCGCCCACCTTGTCCATCTTGTTTATGAAGGTGATCCGCGGCACCCTGTACTTATCCGCCTGGCGCCACACGGTCTCACTCTGGGGCTCCACACCCTGGGAGGCGTCCAAAATGAAGATGGCGCCGTCCAGGACGCGGAGCGCTCTCTCCACCTCTATGGTGAAGTCCACGTGTCCGGGCGTGTCTATGATGTTGATATGATGCTCCTTCCAGAAGCACGTCGTGGAGGCGGAGCTTATCGTTATACCCCTCTCCCTCTCCTGCTCCATCCAGTCCATCTCGGCCTCGCCCTCATGCACCTCTCCTATCTTGTGCTTCCGCCCGGTGTAGTAAAGGATCCTCTCCGTCGTTGTGGTCTTGCCCGCATCTATGTGCGCTATTATGCCTATGTTTCGCAGTTTCCTTATGTCTGTGGCCACGCTTTCACCTCCTCCTTTCAAGAGCGTGTATTATACTGTAGAAAAGCCCGGTGTGTAGAGGGTTCTTCCTATTTCCGGTCATTCCCCTGCGCTCCTGCTGTACAATCTACCCCGTGTTGAGAGCGGTATGGATAGGTTTGATGTTCGTCTTTTTAGCCTTAACTGTCCTGCCTTACGTGGTGCATAGAAGGGAAAGGGGTGAGAGCGTAACGGACGAACGGCTGGACGTCATAGTCCTGAACGGGACGAGGAGGAGCAGACTCGCCTACAGCGTGAGTCAGTACCTGCGAAATAAGGGTATAGACGTCCTCTATTACGGAAACGCGGATACCCTGTACGCCCAGACCCTCATAATAGACCGTAAGGACAGCGTATCTCTATCCAACGCTAAGAAGGTGGCCCGGTACGTTAAGGGTAAGCTCATGTACGTCCCCGACACCGACAACTTGGCCTCGGTCTACGTGATCCTCGGAAAAGATTACAGGTGAGATGTTCCTGCTCCTGTCCTACACCTACGTCCTTGACGTTGAGGTCGTGGGTGTGCGCTTCTTTAAACCCTCCTTCGTTAAAAGGCTCTTCGGGTACAGGAAGCCTTTTTTAGGTTTCGGTAAGTACGCCCGGTATTCTCCGAGTATTCTGAGGCACAGGGCCGCGCAGCTGGAACAGATATACAGGGACAGCGGGTTCTTTGACGTGAAGGTGCAGGTCAGGGACAGCGTCGTAGGGAGAGGTAGGGTGGTTATAGTTGAGGTGGAGGAGGGACCGCGGTACGTTATAAGGAGGATAGTGGCACCGGAGGGGTTCCTTCGCACGCTAAAGGTAAAACTGCCCAGGCCGTACTCCCAGGCTTTTGTGGCGTCGGTAGAGCTGTCCATAGTTGAATGGTATCAGGATAGGGGGTACCCTTTCGTTGAGGTCAGGCGGGACCTGTACGCCGAGGATACGCTCGTTGATATTACGTACGAGGTGGATTCGGGCCCCAGAGTGATGATCCGGGAGGTTCTCTTCCGCAGTGCCGACAGCAGCCATCTTATGACCCGGAGAAGGATCTTCTACAGGGAAGTAGTTCTCAAGCGTGGAGAGTGCTTCTCGTTGAGCAAGATAAGGGAGAGCCTGTCGCGGTTGTACCGCACCTTACTCTTTACCTCCATCCGATGGAAGCTGGAAGGTTTAAGGAAGGCCTCCAATAGAGAATGCGGAGACTCATCGGCCGTCTTGGTCTTCTACGTCAAGGAGGGCACTCCCCGTATTCTGGACCTGACGGTCGGTATCCAGAGCGAGACGGAGAGACCCATCCTCTTTAACACCGAGGCCTCATTCCAGCACCTTAACCTTTTCAACAACCTCCAGAGGGTACAGGTCTCCGCCGCCACCCTCTTTGACCTCATGGCGCAGAGGATAACCCGTTTCTCCTCCAACGTGATATATCAGGAGCCCTACTTCCTTGATATGTACTTACGGGCGAACGTGAGGGTCAGCGGGGAGTACGACTCCGACCGCAAAATGGAACGCCTTGGGCTCTACGGTGAGGTGGTAAAACCCTACGTCCTGAACAGGATGGAGATAGCCGCCGGACCTTCGGTTGAGCTCCGCTATCCTATTGGCGGTGGCGATGGGGAGAGGTACAGGATATTCAAGGTGTTTGAGCGGGCTTACTTTGATACCCGGGATGACATCTTTGATCCGTCGTGGGGATCTGTGATAAACCTATACGTTGAAGAGGCCGGTCTGGGAAAGGTGGGGGATTACGACTTCCTGAAGGGTGTAGTAGAGGTCTCGGTGTATCAGCGGTTCTTTCTAACGGCGTGGAAGTGGGCCGCCCGTATAAAGGTCGGTAAGATCGGAGCGGTTTTAAGGTCCGATACCCTGCCCTTCTACGACCGCTTCACCTTAGGTGGGGAGGGGCAGGTTAGGGGATACGACCGCTTCTCCATCGGGGAGAGGGTGGAGAACTGCGACGGCGTTATCTGTCACGTCGGCACGTCGTTAGTGGTGTTCAACTACGAGGTAAGGCGGAGGATATGGAGGGAGATCGGAGGGGTGATATTCTTTGACTTCGGCTACCTCTCCCGGGACTACGGATACTCCGCTGGACTGGGACTACGGTACTTCACCCCTATAGGTCCCGTAAGGTTAGACTGGGGAATACGCCTTAAGGACAGATCCCCCACGGACAGGGGAAAGATATACCTCGGGATAGGACACATGTTCTAAGCCTTAACCTCCAAAAGGGATTCCAGAGCCTCCCTAACCTCCTCCTCTTTCAGGGGCTTTTTAAGGTATATGAACCGTGCCGGTTTTATGTCCTCCGAGCCTATCAGAAGGGTACGGGAGGCGTAAAGACCGAATAAGGAGTTGGCCCACAGGAAACCTTTACCGTTCAGGTCCACAACGTACAGGTTGGCGTCCGGTGAGAGGTCCCCCTCGTGTGCTTCCACCTCGTATCCCATAGAGCGCAGTACCTTCAGTACCACCTCTCTCTCCTTCCCGTCGGCCATAAAGAACACCTTTATACGTCCTCTATTTTCCACCTGCGGCTTCTCGGATTCCTCCTTCACCACCTCTATTACGCCCATGTCTACAAGGCGGCCCACGAAGTACTCAAGGGTGTCGTCGCGTAAAGGCAGGTTTTTACGCAGGTCCTTCAGGGTCGTCCCGCTGGCTAAGGGTTTCACGGCCAGGAGCAGGAAGGCGGCGTTGAAGGGGTCCGAGATCTTCTTGGCCTTCTCTGGAACCAACCTTAACTTCGCGTCGTCCGGTAAGGTTCTGGTATGGTGCTTTATCTCATCTATGAGGGAGGAGACCCACAGAGTGAGCTGATTAACGTCCATATCCATCGTCGCGGGGACCTCCACGTCCGTTCCGTCAAGGTTCTCCATAAGGAAGGTACCGTTGCGGCATCTTATCAGACTCAAGGTCGTATCCACGATTTCAAGGAGATTCTCAATCATCTCCCCGTTCCGGATGATGGATACTATCTTCCCGTTCCGGAAGTATATCAGGATCCTGCCTAAGGGGGGACACTCCACCTCTATTACCCCCTTTCCGAAGGTAGCGGTGTTTATCAAAAGAGGCATGTCAAGGTCCTTTATGTCCCCCTGTATGGCCATCAGACCCTCCTTTTGGTGAACAGCACCGTATGTATCATCTGGTTGGCGTGGAAGTTCATTATCCTCCCATTCACTATCAGGCTCCCCTGCTCACCGTAGGTGGCGGCTCCCACGAACGGGGCTCCCCTGACCATCCTGCGGTAGATGTGTGCTATCTCGTTAAGACGACCCCTTATGGGGGCTATGCACCCTGCACAGTATATCAGGATGCCACCTAAGACGTTGAGGTAGTCGTCAAGGCTCTTGCGTACCGTTACGGCCGTACGGGATACTAAGAAGCTGTCGGTAGCCGTAGCGTGATAGACCCTCTCCCCCTCCGATATGTGGGACAGGACCAGAAGGGCCCTCTCGTTGGGCAGTACCTCAAAGACGTGGGACACGACTATATCGTCCCCGAATACGCGGGCTATGGGGTTGAGGCCGGCTATCTCAAAGGGTATTATCCCGCCCTTCCGTATCACCTCCGATATGTCGTACCCCCTCTCCTTGAGCCATCCGGAATACACCTCCGTGGCAGGTTTCCCGTCAATCTCGTAGATTATCGTGCCGCCGGTCTCGGGATGGGAGACCTTAGTGACAGTTCCGTAGTTCTTCGTAAGTATGTACCCGGCGTGGAAGGTTGATAGTATCGGGTTCCGGGACTTGAAGGCCACCACCACCACACCGGAGGAGGTCTTCTTACCGTTCGTAAAGGACCACCAGTCCCCGGAGAAGTCGTTGTCGGCCGCCGTACCACCGAATATGCGCACCTTAGACCTGAAGGCGTCGTCCAGAGTTCTCACCACAGTTTCCTCAAGCCCGAGGGTCGGGAATATCATCAGCATATTGGGGGTCCCGACCTTTTTCTCTATGCTCTTTGCTACCTCCACAAGGGGTTCCTTTATAGTATGCACATTACCCTCAACGAAGTAGGGAAAGGCCTCCACACCGTCCCCCTCCTCGGCTATGAGAAAGTACGTACCCTGTACGTACCCACTGGAAGTGAATACCCCACCGTGGGAGGTTATGCCGAATACGGGAAAGGGGAGGTCTACGATGGCATCCACGTCGGAGGAGCGGTTGGTAAAGGCGAGGGCCCACTTAACCCTTCCCACATCAAGGAACTTCAACCTTTCTAACGGTGTTGCTATCATACACCATCTATTATAACGGAGAAGGCGGGGAAGATGGAGAAGTGGGCGGTGGAGGATTCGAACCTCCGACCCCCGGTTTGTAAGACCGGTGCTCTCACCGCTGAGCTAACCGCCCACGAACAGATTAGAAGGATCTTTCCGTCTTCCTGAGCGGATATTATAAGGGTGGAGTGCGCCTTTACCACCTCTTTGCGATGTGCAGATACACAATCGGGTACGCCAAGTATAG
>CAYYQD010000069.1:0-7513 GCA_964473735.1 uncultured bacterium | reverse complement strand
ATTGACTACTCGCGGGACGGTACGGAAGGGGGAGCGTACTCCCGAAAGGAAATAGGGCGTTTAAAGTCCTCCGGAAAGGTCGTACTGGCGTACCTCAGTATCGGTGAGGCGGAGGATTACAGGTTCTACTGGAGGGAAGAGTGGAGGAGGGACCCCCCACCGTGGTTAGGTCCGGAAAACCCCGAATGGCCCGGCAACTACGTTGTCAGGTACTGGGAGGATGGGTGGAAGGGTATAGTCTTCCGGTACCTCAAGCGGATAGTGTCCCGGGGGTTCTCCGGGGTGTATCTGGATAAACTGGACTCCTACGAGTACTTCGGGGACTCGCTGGGGTACGGGGAGGCCGCCCGCAGGATGGCCAGCCTCGTTATGGAGGTAGCCGACTCCTGCCGCGCGTGGGCAGGGGAATGTGTAATTATTCCACAGAACGGTGAGGGGATCCTGAAGTACGTACCCGGGGTGCTGGAGTACGTGGACGGTTGGGCGGTTGAGGACGTCCTGTACGGGGACGGGGGTCCAGAGCGCCTCGCGACCATCCGCAGGGTCAGAGATGCGGGGAAGATAGTACTGTCCGTGGAGTACGTGTATGACGGAGACGTGTCCAAAGTTGAGGACTACTACCGCACGGCCCGGGAGGAGGGCCTTCTACCCTACGCTGCGGACACCTCCCGTAGGTTAGATAGGTTGGTGGTTATCCCGGGGATTCAGGGGGAGTGAAACGCTCAAAGATAGCATCAACGTACCGGTTGAAGTCTATTCTAAGTCCCTCCTTAAGGTCCTCCTCCGGAATTAACCCGACTATCTCCGGATGTTTCAGAGCCTCCCCGTAGATGCTCGTGCCCCTCTCGTACGCCCTCTGGGAGACCTCCTTCACCCATTCGTAGGCCCTGTCCCGCGATGCCCCGTGTTCGGTTAGAAGCATCAGAAGGACGGAGGAGAGGTAGAAGTCTCCGAACCTCTCCATGTTCTCCCGTGCCCTGTCCTCGTTAATTACGATGTCCCTTACTACGGAGGTGGCGAGGTTCAGAGCGTAATGCAGGGTGATGGTGGCGTCCGGAAAGGTGAATCTCTCAACGGAGGAGTGGCTTATGTCTCTCTCGTGCCATAGGGCGACGCTTTCGCTCTCGGCGAGGGCCCACCCCCTCAGGAGACGGGCTATACCGGTGAGTCGCTCGCTCCTTATAGGGTTGCGTTTGTGTGGCATGGCGGAGGAACCCCTCTGTCCTCTCCGGAAAGGCTCCTGCATCTCGCCGGTCTCCGTGCGGGCCGACAGCCTTATCTCAAGGGCCAACCTCTCAAGGAATCCCCCTATGAGGGCGAGGACGCTTAAGGCGTACGCGAAGCGATCCCTCGGTAGGACCTGCGTGGATACGGGCTCAACCTTGAGGCCTAAGAGGGTTAGGGCCTTCTCCTCCACCTCGGGAGGGTTAAGGGCGTAGTTCCCCACCGCCCCCGATATCTTCCCGTAAGAGACCTCCTCTATGGTACCCTCCAACCTCTTCAGGTTCCTGAGGGCCTCGGAGTAGAAGCTTAAGAACTTCAGGCCGAAGGTGGTGGGTTGGGCGAAGACCCCGTGGGTCCTCCCCATCACCGGAGCGTACCTGTACCTATCGGCCTTTTCCCAGAGGGCCCCGGCGAGGTCCTTCAACTTATCCCTTATCAGGAGCAGGGCTCTCCGCATCCTCAGGGCGTTGGCAGTATCCACCACGTCCGAGGAGGTCATACCGAAGTGGAGGTAGTTTCCACCCCTTTCAAGCCTCTCCTCTATTACGCCAAGGAAGGCTAAGACGTCGTGGTCGTACACCCTCTCCCTCTCCTCAACCAGCTTGGGAACCTCTTTCCACAGGTCGTCATCTTCCAGTAGCTTTTTCAGGGATTCCGAAAGTCCCACCTTCGGGATTACTCCCAGATCCTCCTGGGCCCTCGCTACGGCCCACTCAACCTTGGCCCACATGCGGAACTTCTCCCCCTCGCTCCATAGATCCCACATCTCGGGTAGGGCGTACCTACGAAGTGGCATGAAAAAAACGGCCCCAGCGGGACTCGAACCCGCACTACCACCTTGAAAGAGTGGCGTCCTAGCCCTTAGACGATGGGGCCGAAGAGGGTATTATATCGTGGAAAGGTCTATCCCGTCTGATCTGATGAAGGGGTAGCGTGCCTTACACTCCGGACCAATCACCAGTATAATACCCGCTTATGAAAGTGCATTCTTCGGTGAAGAAGAGGTGTGCGTACTGTAAAATAGTACGCCGAAAGGGACGCGTTTACGTTATATGCAGTAAGAACCCCAGACACAAGCAGAGGCAGGGCTAAAAATAAGGAGGGAAAATGGCCAGAATAGCGGGAGTTGATATACCGAGGGATAAACCTGTCTGGGTGGCCTTAGGTTACATCTACGGTATAGGTCCCTCCCTCGCCATGAAGATCCTGGCGAGCACGGGAGTGGACCCCTTCAAGAGGGCCAGAGAGCTTACGGATGACGAGGTCACCCGTCTCCGTGCGGAGGTGGAAAAGTACAAGGTTGAAGGTACCCTGAGAGCGGAGGTCCAGCGCGATATCAAGCGTCTCATAGATATAGGTTCCTACCGGGGGATCCGCCACAAGCTCGGCCTCCCCGTCAGGGGTCAGAGGACCCGACACAACGCCCGCACGCGTAAAGGACCGCGTGGAAACATCTTCGCCCGTCTGAAGAAGAAGAAGCAGGGATAAGGGGGTAAAGCATGGCGAGAAGGAGAACGACCAAGAAAAAGAGCAAGAAGGCACCGGCCGAAGGTATAGTGTATATACAGTCCACCTTTAACAACACCATCATCACCATAACCGACCTTCAGGGTAACACTATAACGTGGGCATCCGGTGGCACCGTGGGTTTCTCCGGCACCCGCAAGAGCACACCTTTCGCCGCGTCCAAGGCTGCCGAGGAGGCGGCACGTGAGGCTAAAAAGCTGGGTATGGAGAGGGTGGAGATAAGGGTGAAGGGAGCCGGACCCGGTAGGGAGGCGGCCATAAGGTCCATCGCGGCCGCGGGCCTTGACGTAATCGCGATCGTGGATGTGACCCCGATACCGCACAACGGAGTAAGACCACCTAAGAAGAGGGCGGTGTAGTATGGCGAAGTACACAGGTCCCGTTTGTAGGCTCTGCAGAAGGAGCGGAGAGAAGCTGTACCTCAAGGGGGAGAAGTGTTTTACCAGTAAGTGCCCCTTTGAGAGGAGACCCTACCCTCCCGGCCAGCACGGTCTGACCCGTAAGTCCTCCAAGATGTCCATATACGGCCAGCAGCTTCGTGAGAAGCAGAAGGTTAAGTGGATGTACGGTATGTTGGAGTCCCAGTTCAAGAGGTTCTTCCGTATAGCCGAGAAGATGCCCGGAGATACCGGAGAGAACTTCCTTTCCCTCCTTGAGCGCAGGTTGGACAACGTGATATTCAGGGCGGGGTTTGCCAAGAGTCGCCGTCAGGCCCGGCAGATAGTCCGTCACGGACACGTGAAGGTCAACGGTCATAAGGTTGATATACCCTCCTACATCGTGAAGACCGGAGACATCGTGGAGATAGCCGAGCATTTTAAGAACAACAGCGAAGTTAGGGACGCCGTAGCCCTCAAGAGAACCCCACCTGCCTGGTTAAACGTGGACCCCAACAACCTCACGGCCGAGGTCCTGAGAGAGCCCAAGAGGGCCGACATAACCCACCCCATAAACGAGCGTCTGATAGTGGAGTTCTACTCCCGCTAAGGAGGAACAGAGCATGAGCCAGAATAACGATAAGAGAAAGCAACCGGAGTATTACGGTACCGGCATGAACAGGGTGGTCCTGCCCTTTGGGGTGTATTACGAGGAGGAGGAAACCTACGGGAAGTTTGAGATAGCGCCCCTCTCAAGGAGCTACGGTATAACCCTGGGGAACCTGCTCCGCAGGATAATGCTCACCTCCACCTCCGGTGCCGCCATAATCGCGGCGAGGTTCAAGGGTATAAAGCACGAGTTCGCCGGAATCCCCGGCATAGTTGAGGACGTGCCCACGATAGTCCTGAACCTTAAAAAGGTGCGGTTCAGGGTCGCCCGTCCCTTCCAGAACATCATAGAGATGAAGCTGAAGTTCGTGTCTAAGGGTGATGAGCCCTACGAGGTCAAAGCCGGGGACCTGGAGACCCCTCTCGGCATAGAGGTGGTGAATAAGGATCAGCACATAGCCACCTTGGTGGCAAGGGATGCCGAGCTGATAGGTGAGATATACGTTACCTACGGGCACGGTTATATGGTGGGAGACGACGTGTACGAGGACCTGAAGAGGTCTAAAGCTAAACTGCCCGAAAAATCCGACATCATATTTATTGACGCCATATTCTCCCCTGTCCAGCGGGTTAATTTCGTCGTGGAAGACTTCCTCTTCGGTGGAAGGTTTGACAAGGAGAAGCTTACCCTTGAGGTATGGACGGACGGATCCCGCAAACCCTCCGAGGTTTTCTTTGAGGCTCTGGACATAGCCGAGAACATGCTCAGGGAGCTGCACAACGTCCTGAAGGAGCCCATCAAACCCGTGCGCGTCCTCCTACCCGACGAGGACCTGGAGTTTAGGAGGAGGAAGCTGGCTAACCCCGTGTCGGCTATACTCAAGAGCGAACTCCCCACCAAACTCGTGCGCGCCATAGAGAGGGCAGGTATAACCACCTTCGGGGAGCTTCTGAAATACACCCCCGAGAGCCTGCGGGAGGAGTACGGCTTCTCCGAAGAGGACGTAGCCTTAATAGAGGAGGCGGTGAAGCGTCTCGGATTTGAGATGGGTAAAGACTACTGGAAGGAGTTAGAGGAGGCAAGCCATGAGGCATAGGGACAAAAGGGTTAAGCTCGGTCGTGAAAGGGAGCATAGGAAGGCCCTCCTCAGGAACCTCGCGAGGGCGGTGATAGAGCACTACTCCATAGAGACGACCACCGTAAAGGCGAAGGCGGCCAAGTCCGTCCTTGAGCATCTACTCCATCTGGCGAAGGAGGCTAAGGAGAACCCCTCCCTCAACGTCCCCAACCGTCGTAAGGCTTTTAAGATACTCGCCGACAGGAAGTACGTGAATCGTCTCTTTGACGAGGTGGCTCCCAGGGTGAAGGGGGTGAGGATAGTTCGGGTACGTATAAGGAGAGGGGACGCGGCCGAGATCTCACGGTTAGAGTTCGTGCAGTGAGGGTACTGGTAACGGACTTCGGAGGCCTGAGGGTAAAGTGGGGGCTGTTTGAAGGCGATAGGTTGGTGGATAAGGGTTTTACGGACTCCCTATCCGTTTCCAATCCCGAGAAGTTCCTGTCTTTCCTCAGGGAGTTTGATTTTGATAAGTTCGTCTTAGGTTTCGCTGGCCTCGTACGGAACGGGGTCGTCCTTCACGCCCCCAACCATCCCAGCTGGGACGGTTATAACCTCTACAGGATATTCGGCGACTACGACGTAACGGTAGAGAACGACGCCAACCTCTTCACCCTGGGCGAGGCCATCTACGGTGCGGGTAAGGGGAGGAACTTCGTTCTGGGGGTTACCCTCGGTACGGGTGTAGGGGGCGGTCTGGTTATAAACGGTCAGATAATACGCGGTGCGGGGGGCCTCGGTATGGAGATAGGCCATATCACCATAGGCATGGAAGGGCCCCCCTGCAACTGCGGTTCTTACGGTTGTGCCGAGGCCTATCTGGGTGGGGCCTACTTCGTGGAGAGGGCGGCACGGCTCTTCATCAGGCACGGGCAGTCCCCTCCTAAAAGTATGAAACATCTGGAGGAGTCGGCCCGGATGGGTGTAAAGCTGGCCCGTACCCTCTGGGACGAGTACGGGAGGTATCTTGGCATCCTGATCTCCTCCCTGATAAACGTCTTTGATCCGGAGATAATCGTCTTGGGTGGCGGTATATCCGGGGCGTACGACCTCTTCAAGGACGCCATGTTCAAGGAGATACAGAGGCGGAGAGTGGCTTACGTTCTTGAGACGGAAATTGTGCCGTCGGCTCTGGGGCCCGACGCGGCCCTGTGGGGAGGGTACCATCTGGTTTCCTCCCATGCCCGTTCGCAGTAAGTATCCCTACCTCACGATCACCTTAAAAACCTTCCCTTTAACCTTAACGAAATAGACGCCCTCTGGTAGATTAACCCTGCCTTTACCTTCAAACACCAGCCTGCCGGATAAGGAATAGACCCTGCCAGAATTCTTCAAAATTAAGCCCCTATTTGAAACTTCAAGATTTGCAATATTTTCCTTATTAGTCTCATAAACTCCAGTTATTTCACTTAAAATACCCCTCAATATCCAGGCGTTACCACCACCGGAGAATGCAAAGACGTCCAGACTCCTATCCCCTCCCCAGTAGTAATAAACTGTATCTTCATAAACAATAAGGTTTGTGTAGTGATTACCCTGGTATGCATTGCACGAATACCACCAGTCGGAATGATAAGAAGGGGCACCTGCAACCCTCTTGTTCCTCCATCCATAAGCATCCATCCAGCTATACATAACCCTTGAACTGTCCCTGTGCTTATCACCCTCTATCCAGAAAACCAGAAGCGTATCACCCGAGGAGGATAAATAAGGGTTCCCTTGAACTGTATCAGAGTTTTCGTAAATAAGCCTATCTATCCAGCTTGAACCCCCATCGTAGCTTACAGAAACCCCGATGTTGCACACACCCGTATCACTCCTGCCATACCCATGTACGTAGGCAACCGCCAGCCCGTTTAACCCAAACCCACTTATACTTTTTAAAGCCCTTGTAAATCCACTGTAGGGCATATAGCAATGAAAATACAAACTCCTCCTCCTGAATCGCACTGCTACGCTCGGAACTTCATTCCACGTTGTCCCATCGTCAGGGGAGTAATAGACATGGATTCTTACGGTATCAGGTCTTTTCCTCTCCTCCACAGCAAGGTAAAATACTCCGTTGTGGTATGTTAGATAGGGAGTGTTGAAGATAGAGGATGGATTAAAAATTCTAAACCTTATATTCCACCAACCCTCTGCACCGTAGTTGTCGTTTGTTAGAACAAAAACTGTATCTTCTTTCATCCATGCACCTATTACCCTGCTACTTCCCGGAACGCCTATTATCCAGGGTTTATCCCTCTTTGTTGGATTGTATTTGTGCATATTGTAGCATTTCCAATAGGATGAAATGCTTGGATTGGTTAAATTTCTGCAGAATACTATCATCCTTAAACTGTCTATACTTTTTCGTTTTGCTAATCCTATCAGATAAAAACCGTTTGGATTATCCCCAACTATGCTTACGGAAGGGTCTGTTATTACGTACAAACTCGTGTCCATATTCCACCCATCGTCAAACGTACCCATAAGGTCTTTAACTTTGTCCCAGGTATTTCCTCTGTTAGAACTTACGAATATGCTTATAGTCCAGAAGTCGTTATTCCAGTTCCTATTTAAAACTGCTGCCGTTAAGTAGTTTCCGTTCAATGCCAAATCCCCTTCAAGATAACTTTTATCACAAACAGATGGTTGGTCTTTGTTTATCCTTGTTGC
>CAYYQD010000068.1:0-7719 GCA_964473735.1 uncultured bacterium | reverse complement strand
CTATACTTGGCGTACCCGATTGTGTATCTGCACATCGCAAAGAGGTGGTAAAGGCATTTAAACCCGTCGTGGATAATACCCGGCATGGCAGGGAATCGCTGATGACGGACCGTTCATCCCGTCGTCCCCTCGTCCGGATGTTACATCATGAGCAAGTACCACAGGAGGTCGTCCCCGTTCCACGGAGGCGATGGGGTCTCACCCTCCCATACCTCCGGGTTCCCCACTATAAAGGTCTTAGTGATGCACCTTCCCAGAGCGAAGACCTTGACCTTCTCCTTCGCCGAGGGGTCGCTACCACCGATAGGGCATATACGTACGCTGAAGAACCCATCCCCGTACAGGTTACTCAGGTCAAAGGTGTAGGAGGTACTATCCACGATGGCTATCTCGTCCTTCTGAACCATCATAGTAAAGGCGTAAAGCCTAATTGCATACATCTTGGCCTTCCCCTCCCACCTGACCGTTATCGTATCCCAGTCGGGTAGGTCGGAATTGGGTTTGAGCAACTTCACGCTCCCCGGAACCTTTATGGACTTGAGCATCCGCGATACCTTCAGGTTGGCCTTAGACAGCTCCCTGCCGACGTCGGCCTCAAGTATGGCCACCATCTTGGGATCCATCGTGTAGGAACCCGTACTCTCGTCAATTTCACCGAAATGAACGCTCTTACTGAAGTGAAACTCACTCTCACCGTAATCCCCTATGAGGGATATTTTGACCACCTTCGCCGCCGTGTCCGGCTCAACGGCGGAGAGGCCTTTACCATCGTAGGAGATAACCACCACGATCTTATCGTAGGGGGGTGGGGACCTCCGCAGGAAGGGTACGGAGCATGAGGAGAGGAGTAGGCTAAGCAGAGGAATATACCGCATCCCTTAACCTCCTCGTGGCCTCCTCCGGATCCTCGGCCTTTAGTACGGCGCTAACCACGGCCACACCGTAGGCCCCGGCCCTCACAACCTCCCTCGCACGGGTCTCGTCTATCCCCCCTATAACGTAAAAGGGTATCCTCAAAACCCTGGACGCCTCAGTGAGCACATTCAGAGGGGCCACGCCCTTATTCGGCTTCGTAGGGGAAGGGTAGGGAGAGGAAAAGGCCACGTAATCTGCCCCCACCTCCTGCATCCTCAACGCCGTCTCAACGGAATCGTAGCAGGAGACCCCTACGATCTTACCGTCCCCTAAGAGGCGTCTCGCCTCATCGTAAGGGGCATCTTCGGAACCGATATGTACCCCATCGTAATCTACGGCAAGACCGACGTAATCGTTTATTATGAAGGGGACGCCGTTCTCCCTGGCGATCGGATACACGGCATCCGCCACCCTCTTAATCGTATCCGTATCCCAACGCTCGGCCCTGAGCTGTAGGACGTCCGCACCGCCCCTAATAACCTTCACGGCTACCTCTTTAACGTTCTCCGGAGATAAGTAGGTGTCGTCAAGGATAACGTACAATCTCCCCAACATTCAGAGAAAGGATTATACAACCGCCGGCCATAACTTTTCCTCCCGATTCAGGAGAGATGTTGCACCTTCACCTTTACAATTTTTTCGTATGGCGGACCTTCATCAGAATCTGGTGCCCACCGTCCCCTACCTGCGGCCCGGGAAACGCCACGCCGACGTCCTATCTTCGGAGATAGAGCAGACCGGAAAGAGGGTCGGGGTACTTATACCGGCCCTCTACTCGGACTTCTCAACGGAGGAGATGGTGTATATCCTCGGAACCCTGGCCAGTACGGAGGGAATACACCGCGTGTATATAGTCCTTGACCGTGCTACATACGAGGAGTTTAGAACGGCTCTGCGCATCGTCCGGGACATACTCCGGGGGAAAGGGATCGTTATCTGGAACGACAACCCCCACCTACGGGAGATCCGTCAGGCCATAGGACGGGAGTTCTCCTTAGGGAGGAGGGGAAAGGGAACGGCCGTTTGGGCGGGTATCGGGTACGTTGTAGGGGAGGGGGAGACGGACATACTGGTGCTGCACGACGCGGACATAAAGACCTACACGGCGGAGATGCCTTTACTTCTGGCCTATCCCATAGCCCGATTGAACTACCGTTTTGCCAAGGGGTTCTACGCCCGGTACGGGAAGAGGCTGTACGGGAGGGTGGTGCGTCTCTTTTACTTCCCCATAATAAGGGCCCTGAAGATCATATTCGGGTACGACCCCTTCCTTGAGTACATGGGGGACTTCCGGTACCCTCTCTCCGGCGAGATGGCCGGGTACGTGGACGTGTTCCAGAAGCTAAGGATCCCCTCGGACTGGGGCATGGAGGTTAGCATTCTGGCCGAGGCCTACCGTACCATGCGCATAGGGGACATGGTTCAGGTCCAGATAGCCCACAGGTACGACCACAAGCACCGCCCGGGGGACGACCTGAGACGCATGGTGACGGACATCTTCAAGACCTTCTTAGTGGAGCTCTCCTCAAGGGGGGTAATCTTCTCCAGCGGTATAGAGCGCACCATAAAGCAAACCTACATAACCACCGCCAAGGACTACGTTGAGACCTACGAAGCCGTGGCCATGCTCAACGGCCTTGAGTTCAACATCCACAGGGAGCTGCGCTACATAGAGCTCTTCTCGGAGTGCATAGACGAGGCCTTCAAGGAGTTCGCCAACGACACCAACCCCTCGCCGAGGCTCCCCGTATGGGAGAGGGTGGAGTCGGCCATGCCCGGCACCCTCGGTAAGATAGTGGCCGTAGTTAAGGACAGCCTTTCTGCGGTAAAATAGCCTCCATGTTCCTGTTCTTAGTACTCTCTGCGGGCGATACCACCCGCGCTATGGCCGGGGCGGATACGGTTGAACCGTGTACCTGCGATCAGGTGCCACCGGAGGAGCTGGAGAGGATACTCAAGGAGATGGAGAGGGAGGGGAGGGTGGTCCGTCCCAAGGACGTCCTGTCCTTTGCCGAAGACCTCTTCAGGGAAGGAAAGTACCGGGAAGCGGCCGTAGAGTACCTGCGGTTCGTTACACTCTTCCCCAACAGCGACAGTACGGACTACGCCCACTTTATGGTCGGATACAGCTACAAGCTGGCGGGGATGTACGGGTCGTCCGAGCGGGTCCTGAAAGCCCATATAAACGAGGGGAGGAGGGGGCAGACCTGGGCCCACTACGAGCTGGCCACCCTATACCTCTACTTAGGGGACACGGTAGCCTTCTACTCGGAGCTCTCCCAGATGCCCCGTCGTTCCCTACAGAGGAGGGTGCTCATAGCGTGGATGAAGCTGGGTAAGGGGGACTGGGTAGGGGCGAAGAGAGTACTGGCCGGCACCCCCCTTGAGTCTTACCTTCAGCCCCCGGCTCTGAAGTCCCCCCTTAAGGCCGCCCTTCTCTCCGTAGTACCCGGACTGGGAAGGTTGTACGTGGGGGACAGGGGGACGGCCTACATGGGCTTCCTCTTCGTAGGTGCCTTCTACGCCCTGGCCGGATACTATCACTTCAAGGAGCACCGTGAGATTCCGGCCTTAGCCTCCTTAGGGGTGGGTATGGCATTCCACGCAGGGCAGATATACGGCTCATGGGCGGAGGCCAAGGTGATAAACCGGGCGGAGTGGAGGCAGGTGATGGAGGGGTTTGAGAGAGGGGTAAGGGAGCACGTCCGTCCGAAGATAGATGACTTCCTATGAGATGCGGCATAGATGAAGCCGGCTTAGGTCCCAGAGTGGGCTCCCTCTTCGTGGTCGGAGTTGCCGTTGATGGGGACCTATCCGAAGTTAAAGAGAGTAAGGAGGTGTTCCGCAGGAGCGTTCGCACGTACGCCCGGGCCGAGAGCACCGTACTCCGGGCCCTGATGGACTTGGGTCTGTACGACCCCTCCGTTCCTGTACTCTGGGAGAGGTTATTCGGAAGGTCCTACCACATGTACGACGGCCTGACCCTACCCATGTTCGGAGGGGAGCCCTTAGACCTCCCCTTTGAGGTGAAGCGTATCATAGCCGTTGAGATACCCGCCCACACCCTGCGTACCCACCGTTTTCTGAAGGACGCCCACGCCTTAGTCACGATAGCGGAAAGGTTGCCCTGCAACCGTGTGGTGAGCGGCCTCGCCGGAGGGGTCAGGCACTACGAGAGGTTCCTGAAAGGGTGGAGGAGGGAGGAGAGAGAAGGGGAGATACGGTACTTCCGTGAGGGAAGGGAGATACGGTTCGTCAGGGGCGCCGATAGGAGGTTCAAAGAGGTGGCTCTGGCCTCGCTCTTCGCCAAGTACTTCCGGGAGGTGCATATGATGGCCGTCAACCGTCAGGTGGGCCTAATCGGGAAAATACCCAGGGCGAGCGGGTACCCGGCCGACCCCCACACCCCGGTGTTGATCGGCAGGCTCTTGCGCAGAGGCCTGACGTGGTTGGTGCGTTGAGGCCTTTCGGCAGTATAATACTGTCTCTATGGATGCTCAAAAGATTTGGGCCTACGTGAAGGAAAACAGGGATAACGTCATCTTGGGTATCGTTGCCCTCGTCATTGTCGTGGGCGCCGGGATATATTACCTGAACCAGAACAGGAGGAAGTCGGAGGACGTTCAGGTCCTCTACATCCGTGCCATGATGGGAGATCCCGGAGCCCTGAACTTACTGAGGAGGTTGGTTACCACTTCCCCCAATACCCTCTGGGGAAGGATGGCGGCCCTTGACCTTATGTTAGCCGACCTCTTTCAGGGTAAGGAGAGGTCTGCATCCGACTACGTAAAGTTTTTAAAGGGGAGCAAAAACCCTATAATAAAGAGCGCCTACCATTCCTACGCGGCATCCTTTAAGTTGAGCGCCGGGAACGTGGAGCAGGGTCTGAACCTCCTGAAAGGAGGGGAGGGCCTGACCGATTACGGGACCTTCAGGGACTACTTCCGTATCAGGAGGGCAAGCGTCCTGTTCTCCGAGGGAAAGTACGAAGAGGCCCGCAAGCTCTTAGAGGAGATAGCCCGTAATTACGACTCCCCTTACAGGGAAGACGCCCAAGCGCTTTTAAGGAAGGTGAAGCTTTTAAGTGAGGTACGATAAAGGATGTTCATGGGCAGTCCGAGCTTCACGGATAAGGCGAGGCGCCTCCTAATGATAGCCCGCCAGGAGGCCATGGGCTTCAACCACGACTACATGAGTGCCGAACACTTCCTGTTAGCCATAACCCGCCTCAAGGACTGCATGGCCTCCACCATACTTACCAACTTCGGCGTAGACCTTGAGGACCTGCGCGACGAGATAGCGCGGGGGCTCACCCGGGGGCCGAAACGTCGCACTTACCCTCAGGAGATACCGCTATCGGCGACGGCGAAGAGGGTGCTGAACATAGCCGTGGACGAGGCGCGGAAGCTCGGAAGCAACCTGGTGGGAACGGAACACATACTGCTGGGAATCGTTGAGGAGAGGAACTCGTACCCATCACAGGTGCTCCGAAACCGCTTCGGGATAACGGCGGATTGGGTACGTCAGGAGATAATACGATTGAGGGACTTAGGGAAACACGACGACAACATCTCCCCGTACTCGGGGTTTGACATACCCAACCGATTTACCCTTGACGAGGGGCCGACGCGCCGTAAGCTACCCCGCCGTCCCCAGAAGAGCAACACCCGTACTCTGGATCAGTTTTCCGTAGACCTGACCAAACTCGCACGGGAGGGCAAGCTTGACCCCGTGGTGGGTAGAGAGAGGGAGATAGAGAGGGTGATACACATCCTCTCCCGGAGAAAGAAGAATAACCCCGTTCTCTTAGGTGAGCCGGGTGTGGGGAAGACGGCCATAGTTGAAGGACTCGCCCAGAGGATAGTGAAGGGGGAGGTGCCGGACGCTCTGAAGGGTAAGAGGATAGTGGCCCTTGACCTCGCCGGTATAGTGGCGGGCACGAAGTACAGGGGCCAGTTTGAGGAGAGGATAAAGGCCATAATCAACGAGGTGACCAACGCCCCAGACGTCATACTCTTCATAGACGAGCTCCACACGCTGGTGGGGGCCGGAGCGGCGGAGGGGGCGCTGGACGCGGCGAACATCCTGAAGCCGGCCTTGGCGAGAGGGCAGATCCAGATAATAGGTGCCACGACCGTAGACGAGTACAAGAAGAACATAGAGCACGACGGCGCCCTTGAGAGGAGGTTCCAGCCCGTCTACGTGGAGCCTCCGACGGTGGAGGAGGCCATAGAGATACTTCGTCACCTGAAACCGAGGTACGAGGACTTTCACAGGGTGAGGTACACGGACGAGGCCATAGAGGCGGCCGTAAAGCTCTCCGACAGGTACATAACGGATCGCAACCTCCCCGACAAGGCCATTGACCTCATGGACGAGGCCGGTGCGGCCGTGAAGCTCCGGGAGCACGACCCCGAGGTCGCCCAAAAGCTGGAGCTCCTCAGGGAGGAGCTGAACAAGGTGCGGCGGCTTAAGGAGTTCTCCTTAAGGAGGAGTATAAACGCCCGGGAACAGCTGGAGCAGAGGGAACAGGACCTACTCCGTCAGATACGGGAGATAGAGGAGGAGCACAGACCGGTCGTTACGGAGGAGGACGTAGCGAAGGTGGTGGCCCGTTGGACGGGCATACCCGTCTCCCAGATAACCTACGACGAGAGCAGGAGGCTTCTGCACCTTGAGGAGGAGCTCCGGAAGAGGGTGGTGGGTCAGGACGAGGCGATAGAGGCTCTGGCGAAGGCCATAAGGAGGGCGAGGTCCGGCATAAAGGATACCCGCCGTCCCATAGGCTCCTTCCTCTTTCTTGGACCTACGGGGGTGGGGAAGACGGAGCTGGCCAAGGCTCTGGCCGAGTTCATGTTCGGAAGCGAAAAGGCCCTGATCCGCGTGGATATGTCGGAGTACATGGAGAGACACAGCGTGTCCCGGCTTATAGGAGCACCGCCCGGGTACGTCGGATACGAGGAGGGGGGACAGCTTACGGAGGCCGTCAAACGTAGGCCCTACGCCGTCGTCCTTTTAGACGAGATAGAGAAGGCCCACCCGGAGGTCCTGAACGTCCTGCTTCAGGTCCTTGAGGACGGAATACTCACGGACGGACTGGGGCGCAGGGTATCCTTCCGGAACACCATCATCATAATGACCAGCAACATAGGGATCCGGAGGATAAGGGAGGCGCGCCGTATGGGGTTTGACGTGGATGGGAAGGAGACGGAGTTTGACTTCCGTACCATGAAGGACCTGCTGATGAACGAGATAAAGCGCACCCTCCCTCCGGAGTTCATAAACCGCCTTGACGAGATCATCATATTCAGGCCCCTTGAGAAGGAGGACCTACTCCAGATAGTTGAGATAATGCTCAGGGACCTGCGCGGTCGCCTCGCGGAGAAGGATATAAAGCTGACTCTGACCGACCGCTTCCGGGAGTTCATCGTGGAGGAGGGGTATAACCCCGAGTACGGAGCCCGTCCCCTCCGCCGTGTCATAAGGAAGTACATAGAGGAGCCTCTGTCGGAGCTTATCATAGCCGGGGAGGTGAAGGAGGGGGACAGCGTAGTGGTTGATCTTGACCCTGAGAAGGGAGAGCCCATCTTCCGTACGGGAAGGGAGATAGCGGCCCTCTGATGGGAGCAGGAAAGATCAAGGGAAATAACGATTTTACGGTATCTTCAATATAGGTAGCAAAGAATAGGGGGCCTTTTGGCCCCCTACGTTTCACCTTACCACGACCCTATACACACCCCGGGCCGTTCTGACGAAATAGACTCCCGGAGCGGGTAGGTCTATCCCCTCGGTCTCTCCGCTGAA
>CAYYQD010000067.1:0-8914 GCA_964473735.1 uncultured bacterium | reverse complement strand
GCTGTAGGAAAAACAAAAAAACGGGGGCCAGAGGCCCCCGTGGGAGACGTGCGGAATTATCTCCTTCTACCCTTAACCTCTCCTTTAGACTTGCCTATCTCTCTGCGGAGATTGGCTATACGCTTTCCGGCCCCCTTACCGCTCCTTAAGGCCCTTTCAACCTCTTTTATCTGCTTCGTAAGGAGACCGTACTCCTTTCGGCCTATGTACCCGAGAACGTACGCCAGTTCAACCTTCCTGCGTACGACCTTTAAAAGCTCAAGGGCCAGTTTGGGGTCCTCCTTCTGTACATCCGACACCGTGGCCATGATATAGTACGCGTCAAAGATGGGCTTGGGGAATACGCTCTCAACGGTCTCCACGGAGCCCAACATGAGGTTCAGGGCGTCTATGGCCTCCTTTACCCTTCCCTTCTCAAGGAGGCTCTTGGTTAGGGCGAGGGAATGCTTCAGTACATCCACGGGTACCACCACGGTACTAACGACAATCTCGTTTCGCAGCACGTTCAGGACGTCCCGTGCGGCCGGGATCTCGTTCCTCTTGAGGTAGGCCTTAGCCTCCTTAACGAGCTTACGGGCCGTGTCCGGATCCTCCACCCCGAGGAAGAGGAATACGGTAGCGGATATAGGTACCTTCTCCATCCTGTACTTTTCCGCCATGGCGTTTGTGCGCTCTATTAAGGTATCCAGCAGGGCGGTCGCGTCCTGAAGGGAGCCGTACTGCAGCGTAGTGATAAGACGGCTTATACCGTCCATTATGGCCACGGCCTCCTGAATCACCTGCTTCTCACCGGAGGCCCTCAGCTCCTCCATACCCTTCCGGGTGCTCTGCTCCACGGCCTCCTGAACCTTCCCCCGAAGGGTGGTATCCGTTGCTGCCGTCAGAAGGGCAAAGCTCCAGAGCATGCTATTCCTCCTTTATCTTTTCCTTAGCTTTAGCGAGCTCCTCCTTCAGGGCGGTGGCCTTTTCCTTACCTTCGGGCTTGCCGGCGGCCTCCTCGTAGGTCTTTATCTTCTCCTCTAAGTGCGTTATCTCTTTCTCATCGGTTATATAACCTAAGACCTTAGCCAGCTCCAGCCTCTCCCTTATGTAGCGCGCAACCTCAAGGGCCGTCTCCCTGTCCTCCTCCCCCAGCCTTTCCAGCTCGTCGGCGAGGTAGTAGGCCTCAAGCAGGGGACGGGGGAGAAGGGTCTGTACGGTCTCTACGGACGCGAGGATGAGGTTCAGGGTATCTATGAGGCGGCTAACCTTCTCCCTCTTGAAGAAGGAGAGAGCGAGACTTATCGCGTCCCTGAGGATATCAAGGGGTATCACGTCCGTCTCTATCACCACCTCGTTCCGAAGCAGGTTCACCAGGGTGCGGACCCTCGGTATCCTGCCGACGTTCAGCATCTCCTTAGCCTCACCGTATACCTTTCGGGCCGTCTCGGGATCGTCCACGCCAACGACGGTATAGACGACGCTCTTTATGGGTAGGGACGTATCTCCGTGCTTTTCGTACAGGTCATCCACCCTCTCCTTCAGATCCTTGAGGGTATCCTCCAGAGTGGTTAGATCCCCGGAGCGGAGCTTGGACACCACGTCCCCTATCTTCCGTACCACGTACACGGCCTCCTGGGCTATCTTCCTCTCCTCCGTCTCCCGGGTCTCCGTCTCGGGCTTCACCTTAGCGCGACTCAGGATTTCCTTGGTCTTTCCTAACATGTTTCACCTCCTTAAGAATGTATTATAAGCCTGAACTTATGTTAAGTGGGAGGTGGTTTCTGGAATAATATGGGATGTTATAAATGGGTTTTTGGAGTGTAAATGAATTATAAATGCGGTGCGGATGGGACCTACCCCGTCCTCCCTATAATTCTTCCTATGTTCTTACTTATTGCACAGTGTCTGTACGACCTGAAGACGGGAGAGAAGGTACCTTTTGACACCTTGATAGAGCGTATAGTGGATAGTAAGGCGAGGGTGGTGTATCTCGGTGAGGTACATACCAGCAGGGAGATCCACGACTTTCAGATGAGGGTCATACGGGCGCTCTACGAGAGAGACAGCAACCTGACCATAGCCTACGAGATGTTCCAGCAGCCAGCGCAGGAGTACCTTGACGAGTACGTTGAAGGGAAGATACACGAGGTGGTAATGCTCTACAAGGCGCGGTGGCACGAGACGTGGAAGTACGACATAGGCCTCTACAGGCAGACCTGGACCTTCGCTAAGGAGAAGGGGATACCGATGTTAGCCACGAACGTACCCGACAACTTCAGGAAAAGGGCGAAGAGGATGTCCTACGAGCGCATGAGAAAGACCCCCTACCTACCTCCGGACTTACAGGAGCCCGACAGCGCCTATATAGAGCAGTTCAAACGGATGATGGGAGGGCACGCCCACTTTGATCAAAAGACCCTCAATACCTTCCTCAAGGCCATGATAGTATGGGACGAGGGTATGGCCTACGCCATAGCGAGGTACCTCAAGAGGGAGCCCCACCGTAGGGTCGTGATGTTGGTGGGTTCGGGGCACGTCTACAACCGCTTAGGGATACCGAACAGGGTAGAGCGAATGACCGGTGATAGGGGCATAGTGGTGATCCCCATAAATAACCTTAAGGAGGACCTTGGTAAAGGGGACTTCGGGGTGTGCTGGTAGCGGCGTGGGGATCTGTCAGGGTTTGGCCGTATAATAGTATCTTATGATAGTTTTTCTATTTGCACAGAGCATCGCGCAGGGGGATTGGTCCGGAGGTCCGGGGGTGTGTGGGCCCGTATCCGCGTGGGGAAACACCTTCTGTTCCTCCACATCCGAAATGTTTTATAACTTTCCCGGGAAGCTTAGGTTGAAGGGCGTGTTCAAGACTCTGGACGAGTTTTCCGTTGATGGTACTATAGGCGGATGGGACAACGACCCCGACATCGTGGACCTTGACGTTGATGGAGATAACGACTTACTGGTCTCCGACGAGTCCGGTCCTAACGTAGTGTATTGGTACGAAAACGACGGGTGTGGTAGCTTCACCAGACACACTATAGACCCTAACATTGAGAGCGTGGATGAGGTGGTGGCCGTAGATTACCAGAGGGACGGGGATATGGACGTATTCGCAGCCTCCCATCCGGCTTTGGGTAAAGACGTCGTCCTCTACGAGAACGATGGGAGCATGGGCTTCACGACCAGAGTTATAGACCCGGTCATAAGCTTCGGATCCGAGGGAGAGGGGATAGACGCCGGAGACCTTGACGGGGACGGTGATTACGACATCGCCGTCACGTGGCTGGCCGGTGGTCTGTGGTGGTACGAGAACACCGGAAGTGGATGGATAAAGCACGGACTTGGGACGGGGCTGGGTACCACCTACGACGTGGTCATAGGGGACTACGACGGTGATGGGGACAACGACATAGCCATCGCCACACGCAACGCGCTGCGTCTGTTCAGGAACAACGGTGGGGGAGCCTTCACGCAGGTGGTCGTTGATAACACCCTGACGGACGGGTACGGTCTGACGAGCGGTGATATGGATTCGGACGGGGACATAGACCTGGCGCTTACGGACCGCTCCGGTAAGGTATACGTCTATCGCAACGACGGCTCCCTGAGCTTTACCCGTATAACCGTAGATAACTCCCTCAACCACCCCATGGGGGTACAGATAGCCGACTTTGAGCCCGATGGGGACCTGGACATAGCCGTAGCGGATCAGTACGGCCAGAGGATATACGTGTATATAAACGATGGATCCCTGAGCTTTACCCGCACCACCCCGTCCATAACCTCCCGTCATTACTTCGGTGTGGGCATCGGGGACCTGAACAGCGACGCCTCTCCCGACATACTGGTGAGAGCCGGACTCTATCCTTCGCCTAAAGAAGGTCTCTGGTGGTACAAGACGGTCCTCCGGTACTATCCGACGGCCACACTCACGTCCTCCGTACTGGACGCCGGGGTATATAGGGAGTGGCTGCAGGTAAGGGTTACCTTCTCCAACTGCAACCCGCCGGCACCGGGGAAGGAGGTCCATATCTACGTCAGGGCATCAAGGTACGGCAGCACCTGGACGCCGTGGATAGGACCCTACGTCTTCACCGGAAGCGGGAGCCGGAATCTGGTGGATATGTCCGTACCGGGATCCGACACCTTTGCCGTGCAGCACTTCAGGTACATCCAGTACAGGGCCGAGCTGTACTCCAGTACGGACTCCACCCTAAGCCCCATCGTTGATGAGATAGCCTTCACGTACGACCCCTTAGGAGGAGGGGACGACCTATCCGTGGGAGAGAACGGGGTATCCGGACCACTCGTGGTTCTGAAAGGGAGGCGCCTTGAGGTAAAGGCCGGGGGGACGATAGTGGTCGTAAGCGTAGACGGTAGGGTCGTGGCGAGGGGTGAAGGCAGTCTGTCCATAAGGCTGAAGAAGGGTATATACGGCGTCCTTTCATCGGGCCGGCTGTTAAAGAAGGTCGTCGTAAGGTAAATGTTGCGCCATCGGAGTAAGGATAATCGGGCGGGCCCCATCCTTAGTCCGTAAATCCGGGAAACGGTAAGACGGCAGCCTACAACACGACCCTTATTGGCACCGGGGTAAAGGAAAGCACGAATAGGAGCAGAGATAAGACCCCGACCACCCTCTCTGTTGGGGTTATCTCCCTCTCGTTGAAGACGGGAGGAGGGTGCTTCGGTCCCATTAAAAGGCCTATGAAGGCCCAGACCCACCATCCGTTCCACAGCATCCCCGCCGGCAACATCAGGAGGATAACGGCCCAACCTACCCAACGGTGGTACCGGGGTAGCAGGCTGTAGAGTATGTGTCCCCCGTCCAGCTGACCCAGAGGGATGAGGTTGAGAGCCGTTACGAAGACGCCGACCCAGGCGGCGAAGGCCACAGGGTGGAGCATTAGGTCCGAACCTTCAGGAAGCCCGCCTATGGACAGGAGGGATAGAAGTTTGAATATCAAAGGCTCACCGAATACCAGCCTTACCCCCCCGAGGGAGGAGGATACGACCCGACTCATCTTGAGACCTACCCAGAGCAGGGGCAGAGCGACCACAAAACCGGCGATGGGCCCGGCAAAGGCCATGTACAGGAGGGTGCGACGGCTGGGTAGCAGTCCCCTCAACCTTATGACGGCCCCCATCGTTCCTATCAGGGAGGGAAAGGGGATGAAGTAGGGCAGAGAGGAAGGAATCCCGTACCTTCGGGCGACGAAGTAGTGGCCGAACTCGTGCGCCCCTAAGATAGCCAGAAGGGGGAGGGCGAAGGTCCAACCTTTCAGGATACCCGGCCCAAAAGGATTGGCGCCGGAGTTCAGGGCCCCGGCGAAGAAGGTGGAAGCTAAAGTCAGGAGAAACATAACAACGTTCAGCCATGGGAAGGACCTCCTCTCGTAGGCGATTATATGAACGGCGAACCTTCCCCTGTCCCTATACACCACGGTGCGATGGAATATCCTGTTGCGTTCAATTACCCTGACGTCCTCCTCCGTGTAATCGCCCTCAAGGACCAGAATGTACCCTCCCTCGCTACCGGTGTCGTAGGCTTTGAAGTCCCTGAGGAGGAACCGGCCGTACACGTAGGACTCAAGGAAGAGGGAGAGGTCAGAGGAGGTCGGAGACATACTTACCGAAACCTACAGCCCTCTCGTCCTCCCCGAAGGGAGCCACAACCTGCATTCCCACGAACCCTCCTAATGGAACGTTGAGGGCGGGCACTCCGGCTAAGCTGAAGGGTACCGTTAAGGTGTCAAGGCGGTAGTACTCTACGGGGGAGAATCCGGCACCTATTTTAGGGGGAAGTGTGGGATTAGTCGGGGTCAGAACGACGTCTACGTCTTTGAACCACGCCTCCACCTCGTCCTTTATCAGGCGGCGGGCCTTCAGAGCCTTCAGGTAATAGGCCTCGTAGTACCCATGGGATAGCACGAAGGTTCCCACCAGTATCCTCCTCTTCACCTCTTTACCGAACAGGGAACGGGTACGTACGTAGGTCTCCATCATATCCTCACCTTCCATCCGTACACCGTAGCGCACGCCGTCGTACCGGGCGAGGTTGGAGGACGCCTCCGCCGTGGCTATGACGTAGTAGGAGGGCAGGGCGAACCTCCCGCTGTTGAGACGGACCTCTACGACCTCGTTCCCATCGCTGCTCAACCGCTCAACGAAGCTCAAAAACCTCTCCCTGACCTCCTCCGACACGATGGACAGGTGGTCCGATACCACCCCCACCCTGTACCTGCCCTTCCGGGCGAACTCCTTGGCCTTCTCGTAGGAGAAGGGGGGAAGGTCTAAGGTAGTGGCATCCCTACCGTCGGGACCCGATATAACCTCCATAACCTTACCCAAGGTGTCTATGTCCCCCGCTATAGGCCCGATGACGTCAAGGGAGGAGGCGAAGGCTATCAGGCCGTATCTGGAGGTCCTGCCGTAGGTGGGTTTCAGGCCCCATACGTTGCAGAAGGCCGCCGGAAGCCTTATGGAGCCACCCGTATCGCTCCCCAGTGCGGCCGGTACCACACCCGCCCCCACGATAGCAGCGGAGCCGGAGGAGGACCCTCCCGGAACGAGGGAGGGGTCGTGGGGGTTTCTGGTCGGACCGAATGCGGAGTTCTCACCGGTTGAACCCATAGCAAACTCGTCAAGGTTGGTCTTCGCAACGATAGGAGCACCCGCCCCCTTGAGCCTCTTAACTACCGTGGCGTCGTAGGGGGGTACGTAGTTCTCCAGTATCTTTGAACCGGCCGTCGTGCGTATTCCCGCTGTAGTTATGTTGTCCTTTACGGCCACGGGGAGACCGGAGAGGGGCCCATCCTTAACTTCAACCTCTTCAACGACCGTAAGGACGGCGTTGAGTGTGTCTTCTTTTAACTTCTTCAGGACCTCCATACCGGGGAGAGGGGATTATACGGAGGGACCTTACATCTCCTCCCAACCACCCAGTATCTCCTTCAGGACTCTCCTGACCGCCTCTAAGACCCCGTTGACGTACTTTAGGAGCCTGTCCTTAGGGAAGTCGTAGGAGTTGCTGTTCCCCTCCTCGTACAGGAGGATGCTCCGGGGAGCCGGGTAGGCGGACACACCCGGTCTGGGATGGTAGGCGGAGTATTCGGTATCCCTGCGAACGCTCTCGTACATCTCCGGGTAGGCGGCTACCACGAAGGCCCACTCCTCGGTCCCGGCGTGGCCCTGAACCTCCCCTAAAACCTCCCTGGAGAGGTCGGGGACGAGCACCCACCAGTCCACGGAGGCGGCCCTCATACCCGTGTCCAGATGGAGCCTGTACAGAGCCTCCTTCAGGTGCGAGGTGTTTCCCCCGTGGCCGTTTATAACCACCACCTCTCTGACGCCGTTCCGGGCCAGAGATAGGCCGACGTCGTAGATTACGGCCTTGAAGGTCTCCGGAGAGAGGCCGAGGCTCCCCCTGTGGCCAGCGAGGGACCTGTTCACCCCGAAGGGGAGTAGGGGCAGGACGTCCGCTCCGAACTCCGGAGCCAAGGTGCGGGCTATGTACTCGGCGGATACGTTGTCGGTGCCGACCGGTAGCGGTCCGTGGGCCTCAACCGTCCCCACCGGCCAGAACACCCTATCGGAGAACTCCCCGTAGGTGCTCTTAAGCTGCCACAGGCTGGCGCGTGAGCTCATCTTCGTACTTCTCTAAGAAGGTACGGGCCACGAACTCGGCGGAGTCCCCTAAGGGGCAGAAGCTCCTGCCCTTCATCATACGGGTTATCTCCTTCAGGAGTCGTATGTCCTCGGCCGTGGCGTACCCTCTCTTGTCGGCCTGAACCAGTATGCGGGTCATCCAGTTGGTACCGTCCCTGCAGGGGGTACATTTACCGCAGGACTCGTAGGAGAAGAACTCTATGGCCCGGCGGAGGATGGTTATGGCCCTCTGGCTCCTGTCTAAGACTATAACGGCCCCGCTCCCGAGGGTACTCCCCACCTTAGCGAGGTCCTCGTGGGTCATGGGCACGTCCAGCTCGTCCGGGGTCAGGATCTCCGAGGAGAGCCCTCCGGGTATCACCCCTAAGATCTCGGTGCCCTCTTCAACGCCGGCGACGTCGTATATAAACTCCCGGAGCGTAAGCGAGCCCATCTCAAACTCATAAACTCCCGGCCTCTTCACGGCCCCCGATATGGCGAACAGCCTCGTTCCCCTGCTCTCCGGGGTGCCCAGCCGGGCGTACCAGTCCGCCCCTTTGGAGATGATGATGGGGACGTTGGCGTGGGTCTCAACGTTGTTGACGGCCGTGGGCTTTCCGTACAATCCCACCTGACTGGTGCGGGGGGGCTTCAGGCGGGGGTAAGGGCGTTTCCCCTCAAGGCTCTCCAGAGTAGATACGGCGTATCCGGCTATGTACGCCCCCGCTCCGAGGTAGACGTAGATGTCAAAGTCAAAGCCGCTACCCAGGATGTTCTTACCTAAGTACCCCTTAGCGTAGGCCTCCCTTATGGCCTGCTTTATGCGGGGGAAGATCCACAGGTACTCGTACCTCAGGTACATGTACCCCTCGCGCGCTCCTATGGCCCTTCCCGCTATTATCATCCCCTCAAGGACCAGATGAGGGGCCCTGTAGAGCAGCTCCCTGTCCTTGAAGGTACCCGGCTCGCCCTCGTCGGCGTTATCCACTACGTACTTGGGTCCGGGGTGATCCTTGGGTATGAAGGACCACTTCCTCCCCGTTGGAAAGGCCGCCCCTCCTCTCCCTTTAAGTCCGGACTTCTTTACCTCCTCTATTATCTCGTCCGGATCCATCTCAAGGGCCTTACGGAGCCCCTGATAACCTCCCAAAGCCTCGTAGGCCTCTATGGTGTGGCTGTCTTCCCTTTCGGTGTAAGATAAGAGCAACCTGTACTCTTTGGCCATAGAGGATATTCTACCGCCGTTGGCCGCAGTTTGGGAGACAGGGTGCGAATCAATCGGGTATTG
>CAYYQD010000066.1:0-9161 GCA_964473735.1 uncultured bacterium | reverse complement strand
CGCAAGGTTCATGAGGTAGCGGTACTGCTCGTGCCGGCTTCGTACCCGGAGTGGTGCTCATTAGGTAAATGCTTACGCACCCTTGAAAATCTCTTCTGCGAATATTTCCCTCACTCTGTCCTCGTGAAAATCCCGGGCTCTCTCCCTGTTCCTACGTCCTAAATCCCTCCTCAGAGCCTCATCGGACAGTAGCCTTATCAGTGCGTCCTTAAGCCCCACCGTATCGCCCGGTCTTACGAAAGGAGTCCCTTCGGGTAACACCTCCGGTAAGGCCCCGACCGGCGTCGTTATCACGGGCAGTCCCGACGCCATCGCCTCAAGGACGGCCATTGAAAAACCCTCGGAGTAGGAGGGTAAGACGAATACGGAGGCACCTTCGTACGCACGGAGCTTATCCCTTCCGAAGACGTTCTCCTTAACGGTGAATCTATCCTTAAGGCCCCTGTCCTCCACGTACTCCTTCCAGACCCGTCTGACACTCTCCCCGGGCACCCACGTTACGTTGGTCTCCTGCTCTATCTCCGTCCCAAGGGCGACGAAACGGACGTCGGGAAAACGTTTTACGACTTCCGGAACTACCTTCAACAGGGTGGTCCATCCCTTTGCCACCGACCTGTGCCCCACGAATAGGACCACCCGCCTTGAGTAATCGGGACGAAGGTGGAAGAACTCCTCCGGAGCCGGATTGGGGACAATCCCTAACTTGTATTCCGGAACTGCTCCGCGGAACTGTTCCTTCAAACCCTCGGACTGTACCAGTATCCTGTGGCACATCCCCCACGTCCATAGGGCTAAAAGACGCACGAAGGGGTTGGCTCCCCTGTGTAGCCTGTGGTAGTGCCCCCCTCTCGCGTGGGCTACTATCCGGGCAGTGAAGGGAGCGGCTAAGTTTATGACGACGAAGTCCTTTATTAGGCCAAGGGGGGTGGCGCTCAGGTTGTAGTAAAGGGCGTCGGGTCCGACGGAGACGAGCGCTCTCATAAGACGGGACAGGTTCCGGGCCCACGCCAAAAGGGCCCTACCCGTTACCCTCCCCTTCTCGGCGTTGCTGCTCTGGTATGAGGTGTTTATGATGTGGATGTTGAAGGGCAGTCTGTCCGGTTTTAAGAGGATGGAGTTGGAGACCTCCGGGCCGGCGTAGGGCGGACCCATCGGTACGAAGGCTACTACCTCTCTCCGGGCCATCGGTCCCTAAGTACCTTCCACCCACGTTCTACGGAGCTGCGCCTCCGAGGGCTCATCTATCCGTATTCCCATACTCTGGAGCTTCCTCTCGGCGACGGCCTCGTCTATGGCCTCGGGCAGGGTATATACGGCGGGCTTCAACCTGCTGCGGTTCTCCTTTATGTACAGGGTAGCGAGGGCCTGATTGGAGAAGGACAGGTCCATAACCTCGGCCGGGTGTCCCTCCGCAGCACAGAGATTCACCAGCCTGCCCTCACACAGGAGGTATATCCGACGTCCGTCCTTTAGGGTGTATTCCACCACGTTCGGTCTAACCTCCCTCTTTCCCACGGCCCTCTCCTCTAACTCCGGCTTGTTTATCTCAACGTCAAAGTGCCCCGCGTTGGCCAGTATTACCCCGTCCTTAGCCACGTCGTAGTGCTCCCCCCGGACGATGTCCGGCTCCCCCGTCGCCGTAACGACGACGTTGGCCACCTTTATGGCCTCGGCCATCGGCATAACCTCGTAGCCGTCGTGTACGGCCTCCAGGGCCTTTACCGGATCTATCTCCGTCACTATCACCCTCGCCCCCATTCCCTTGAAACGCATGGCTATACCCCTTCCCACCCAGCCGTACCCCGCCACAACCACCACCCTGCCGGCTATGAGGAGGTTTGTCGCCCGGAGGATGCCGTCAACCGTGCTCTGACCGGTCCCGTACCGGTTGTCAAAGAGGAACTTGGTTCTGGAATCGTTCACGGCTATCACCGGATACTTGAGGACCCCCTTCCACTCCATCTCCTTCAGCCTCTTAACGCCGGTCGTGGTCTCCTCCGTCCCTCCCCATACGCCCTCGTGATAGCCCTCGGTGTGGGCCACGACGGTCAGGTCCCCTCCGTCGTCCATGGTTATGTGGGGCTTAAACTCAAGGCACCGCCGAATATGGGCGTAGTACTCCTCCTCGCTTTCACCCCTAACGGCGAAAACCTCTATACCGTAGTCCTCCACCAGCGAGGCGGCGACGTCGTCCTGAGTTGATAGTGGGTTTGAGGCGCACAGCCTGACCTCCGCCCCCATCTCCTTCAGGGTTATAATCAGGTTGGCCGTCTCGGTAGTGATGTGTAAGCAGGCGGCTATGCGCACACCTTTAAGGGGTTCGGTGCTTCCGTACTCGTCCCTTATTCCCATAAGTACGGGCATACGTGCGGCGGCCCACTCTATACGTTTCCTACCCGTCGGTGCCAGACTCCTGTCCTTCACGTGGGGCATGGCGGCTATGTTAAGGGGGATTCACTTTAGAATTTCACCCTTGTACGACGTCTGGATAGATCTGGCCAACTCGCCGCAGGTTATGTTCTTCGCTCCCATCGTACGAAGACTACAATCGGAGGGGGTTTCCGTCCTGATAACCGCCCGGGACTTCTCGGAGACAGTCCCCTTAGCCAGAAGGCTGGGCCTTAAGTTCAAGATAGTGGGATCCTACGGCGGCAAAGGGAAGGTGAAGAAGGCCGCCTCCCTCCTCCGTAGGGCTCTCTCCCTGTACGGCGAGGTGCGGGGTAAGGGTATAAGACTCGCCCTATCCCACAACTCCTACGACGCCATCCTGGCGGGTAGAATAGCAGGGCTGCGGGTATGGACCTACATGGACTACGACGGACAGCCGGCCAACCATCTGGCGTTCAGGCTCGCCCACAGGATACACGTTCAGGAGTGGTTCCCGGAGGATGCCCTGAGGAGGTTCGGGGCCCATCCCGATAGGGTAGTGCGCTACAGGGGGCTGAAGGAGGAGGTCTATCTCCGGGACTTTCGGCCGGATCCTGCCTTCCCCGACAGGGTGCTGGCCCCGTTCCGCAGGCCCTTAGTCGTCGCCCGTCCCCCGTCCACGACCTCCCTCTACAGCAAGGGGTACGGGGACTTCTGGGACGTCCTCGGGGTCCTCAAGGGGAAAGGGTACGACGTCCGTCTGCTTCAGAGGAACCCGGAGGACAAGGACATGGCTGGACGGTACGGCATCCCCCTACTTCCTAAACCGGTTGACGGCCCCCAGCTTCTGTACTGGTCGGACGCCTTCGTGGGGGGAGGTGGCACCATGACCCGCGAGGCCGTCCTTTTAGGCACCCGCACCTTCTCCGTGTTCCCGGCCGTCGGGTTTCTGGATAGAAGGCTTATGGATATGGGACTGGTGGAAAGGTTAAACCTAAAGAGAGCAGAGGAGGTGTCCCTGGAGGAGCGGAGGGATAGGAGGGTCAGACACTTCAACCCCAACCTGCTGGACGATCTGGTGGGGGAGATATTGGGGTACGTACGGTAAAAGGGCGATGATCGTTCCCATTTGCGTGGAGAAGGGGGTCCAGATACGACGGTAAAATCTCACCTCATGGCAGAGTACCGCATAGAGAAGGACTCCTTAGGAGAAGTAAAGGTCCCGAAGGACGCCTACTGGGGCGCCCAGACCCAACGGGCCATAGAGAACTTTCCCATCAGTGGAATAAGATTTTCCCGTCCCTTTATAAAGGCCTTAGGTCTGATAAAGTACGCCGCGGCCAAGGTGAATCGTGACCTCGGGTACCTTGACGACGAGAAGGCCGAGGTTATAATGAAGGCCGCCCGGGAGGTGATAGACGGCAAGCTGGACGACCAGTTCCCCCTGGACATCTTCCAGACCGGATCCGGTACCTCCACCAACATGAACGCCAACGAGGTCATAGCCACGAGGGCCAACGAGATGCTCACGGGTGAGAAGCACACCAAACACCCTATCCACCCCAACGACCACGTTAATATGGGCCAGTCCTCCAACGACGTGATACCGACGGCCATGCACGTCTCCGCCTACATGGAGGCCGCCGAGAGGCTAATACCGGCCCTTGAGCACCTGCACGGTGTCATCGTGGAAAAGGCGGAGCAGTACGAGGACTTAGTGAAGACGGGACGTACGCACCTCATGGACGCCATGCCCCTGACCATCGCCCAGGAGATGTCCGGCTGGGCCCGTCAGATAGAGCTGGGCATAGAGCGCGTCAGGGACGCCCTTAAGAGGGTATCCGAGCTGGCCATAGGGGGGACGGCCGTAGGTACGGGAATAAACACCCATCCGGAGTTCGGAAGGAGGATGGCGGAGGAGCTCTCCCGTTTGACCGGTCACCCCTTCGTTGAGGCCCGAAACCACTTTGAGGCCCAGTCCGCACAGGACGCCATAGTGGAACTCTCCGGTGCCCTCAAGACCGTGGCCGCCTCCCTTATGAAGATAGCCAACGACCTGCGCTGGATGAACAGCGGCCCCATAGCCGGTCTATCCGAGATAAAGCTGCCCGCCCTCCAGCCCGGATCCTCCATAATGCCCGGGAAGGTCAATCCGGTGATAGCGGAGGCCGTACGTATGGTGGCCGCCCAGGTCTTCGGGAACGACGTCGCCATCACCTGGGGCGGCGCTTTGGGGGACTTCCAGCTCAACGTCATGCTTCCCGTAATGGCCCACAACATCCTGCAGTCCATAGAGATCTTAGCGAACGCCTCCAGAGTCTTGGCAGACAAGGCCATAGCCGGATTTGAGGTGAATAGGGAGAGGATAGAGAACTTGGTGGGCCGTAACCCCATCCTCGCCACCGTACTCAACCCAATAATCGGGTACGACAGGGCGGCCGAGGTGGTGAAGAAGGCTCTGGCCGAGGGGAAGACCGTTAAGGAGGTGGTGGTGGAGCTGGGCTACCTGACACCGGAGGAGGCCGAGAAGATAATAGACCCCATAAAGATGACCAGGCCGGGGAGGGTTAAGTAGCCACAGGGACGTACGGAGGCGGCGTTCCCCTTCCCACGGAGGTACCCGAACCGTAAAACCCTCGTAGAATAGCCACTCATGGTGATATACGGAAGGAGGCCCGTGTACGAGTACCTGCGGGCCGGTGGAAGACCTAAGGTGATATACCTCCAGAAGGGGATACGCCCGGAAGACGACCTCTTAGAGCTCATGGCCGGCCACAGGACCGTACTGGTCACATCTAAGGAGCTGAACAGACTTACGAGCGTAAGGGATCACCAGGGGGTTGCCGCAGATATAGGTGAGTTTAAGACCTACGATAGGAAGAGGATAATCAACGTATCCCTTAAGACCGATAGGCCGGTCCTGGTCGTGGATAGGGTCCAGGACGTACGCAACTTGGGTGCCCTCATAAGGAGCGCCGAAGCCTTCGGGTTCGCCGGAGTGATAGTGCCACCCCGGAGGACCGCCCCCATAACCCCCGCCGTCGTGAAGACCTCTGCGGGGGCGATATTCCACATACCCGTGAGCATATACAACGCCGCCAAGTTTATAAACGAGTACAGAAAGATGGGAGGGGTAGCCGTGGGACTGCACGTGGAGGGAAAGGACATAACCTCCGTCAAACTACCCACCCCGATAGCCCTGGTCGTGGGCAGCGAGGGGAAAGGGTTATCCGACCTGGTTAAGCGGAGTGTGAATTACCTCGTCAGGATACCCATGTCTGGCAGGGTGCAGTCCCTGAACGCGTCCGTCGCCGGAGGTATCGGCATGTTCTGGATAAGACTGTTCGCAGGAAGGAGGTGAGACTTGAACAGGGAGCGTATAGCACACCTTATAAGGGAGCTCCTCAAGGAGATAGGGGAGGACCCGGATAGGGAAGGTCTAAGGGGTACGCCGGAGCGCATAGCCCGTATGTACGAGGAGATATTCGCCGGGTACAGGCAGGACCCGGAGGAGATTCTGAACGGTGCCATATTCCACCAGAAGTACGATGAGATGGTGGTAGTAAAGGATATAGACTTCTACTCCATGTGCGAACACCACATGCTCCCCTTCTTCGGGGTAGCCCACGTGGCCTACATACCCAGAGACAGGGTGATAGGACTCTCCAAGATCCCCCGCATCGTGGATATGTACGCCAGACGCCTGCAGATACAGGAGAAGATGACGGTTCAGATAGCCGAAACCCTCCAGAGGCTCCTGAACCCCTTAGGGGTGGCCGTGGTCGTTGAGGCCACACACCTGTGCTCCGTCATGAGGGGGGTAAAGAAACCAAGAAACAGGATGGTAACCAGCGCCATGTTGGGCGTCTTCCGGAAGGACATACGGACAAGGAACGAGTTCCTCCAGATAATCGGTAAGAGGACGGTTTAATCATTTACCCTTCTTCTTCCCCGTACCGACCTCCTTATCCTCCTCCTTGCTCTTATCCTCCTCGGGGGTGGTGTATGCCTTCATCATCAGCTGGTACCCTACCAGCGTACCGTACATGCAGCACTGGGGGTTTCTGGCGACGAGGCTAAGACACCCCAGAGCCGTCCCCCCCGTCAGGGCTATGCCGAAGTTGAGGAAGGGATAATACTTGCCGTCGTAGTAGAAGTAGGATCCACCGAACTCCAGACGGAGGCCGTAGGGTATCGTCCCCGTTTTACCCTTGAAGTGCCCGCTAAGGTCTATTCCGAAGGCGATGTACTGGTGGAGGTAAGGGAACCTACGCACCGCACCCGGTATCTTTACGGTGTCCAGCGTGAAGTTGGGGTCGTACTTATAGCCGGTTATGGAGTACAGGAGCTGGTAGGATAGGTACCACGAGAAGTACCTGTTGGCGCGTGCCCCCATCAGGAGGTCTATCTCCGGTGTTATGAGGGAAGTACTGAAGACATCCACGTAAAGCTTGGGTACTATGGAAGAGTAGAACTCGTACCGGGGGTGTTTGTAGAAGGTCCATTTGGCGTAGGGAGCCAGACCTAAGAAGTTAGCCGTCAGTCCCACGGATAGGTTCTTCATCGCCCCTATACCAAAGAACCCGCCGAAGGTCGGAAAGACGCCGTACTTACCGTATATCGCTGCGTTTTTTGACTCCGGGAGTACGTGGGCGGGGACGTTGGCGTACAGTCCGGCGTCTATCTCTCCGGGTTTAAGGGGTTGGGCGGTCTGAAAAGTGCCGAAAAAACATCCCCCGAACAGGAGGGTTCCGGGAAGTAGCAGTAGAAAACGCCTCACACGGATATTTTACTACCGTAGGACGTGCCCGTGGGAAGCAGGTCGTCGGTAGAATTACGTCTATGTTGAAGGTACTTAACATCCGTACGAACAAAAGAAACGAGCTCATAGACATAACCGACGAGGTCAGGAGGGTAGTGAGGGAGAGCAACGTTAAGTCCGGTATATGCGTCCTGTACTGCCCTCACACCACGGCGGCCCTCACCGTAAACGAGAACGCCGACCCCTCCGTGCGCCTTGACATATCCGAACACCTGTCCGAGATGGTTCCCCACACCAAACCTTACAGACACCTTGAGGGGAACGCCGATTCCCACATAAAGAGCGTACTGGTAGGGCCATCCCTCACCCTCATCGTTGAGAACGGGGACATCGTCCTGGGTACGTGGCAGGGGATATTCTTCTGCGAGTTTGATGGGCCCCGCAACCGGAAGCTCTACGTGAAGGTGGTGGAGGGGTAAGTTGGGCTTTAGGGAAGCCTTGAGGGATCTTAGGGAGGTCCTCGGACGTCTGGAGAGCCTTGAAGGGGAGGTCATCAGGGCCTCAAGGATCTTAGCGGAGGCTCTAAGGGGGGGACACAAGGTGCTCGTATGTGGAAACGGAGGAAGCGCGACGGACTCCCAGCACTTTGCGGCGGAGCTGGTGGGCAGGCTTAAGGGCGATAGGGCTCCGCTTCCCGTTATAGCCCTTACGTCGGATACGGCCGTCCTTACGGCGATCTCCAACGACTACGGATACTCCGAGGTATTCTCCCGTCAGGTGGAGGCCTTAGGTGAGGAAGGGGACGTTCTGGTGGCCATCTCTACGTCGGGTAGGTCCGAAAACGTGAATAGGGCGGTTGATGTGGCCCTCAGGAAGGGTTTGCGGGTGATATACCTGACCGGTGAGGGTGGGGACGTACGTGGGGACGTTGTGCTGAACGTCCCCTCCAGAAGCACCCAGCGAATTCAGGAGATACACCGTCTTCTTCTGCACGTGATAGCGGAGAGCGTGGAGGGGCTACTATTAAAAGACCTCGGCCCCCAGGGGGACGTCGTGGTCGGGACTTAGGAGAACCACCCTCCCTTTCTCATCGGGGACGCCGAGTACCAGAACCTCGGACACTACTCCGGCTATATTCTTCGGTGGCAGGTTCGTAACGCACACCACCGTACGCCCGACCAGCTCCTCCGGGGTGTAGAGGTCCGTTATCTGGGCGGAGGAGGTCTTAACTCCGTACTCACCGAAGTCTATCTTCAGGATGTACGCGGGCTTACGGGCCCTGGGGTGAGGCCTCGCCTCTATCACCCTACCTACCCGCATCTCAACGCCTTTTATCATAGGCTACCTATTATAGAGATGGCGTGGTTGCAGTTTCACCTCAACCGAAATGTGCCCACCTTTCCGAAATACAATACACATCTATGGACGAGTTCTTGAAGAAGCTGGTGGAGGTCAACTCGTGGGTTACCTCCTACTTCATGGAGCCTTACGACTCCTACAAACGGCGAAAGGGGTACATGGATAAGATGCTGAAGGGTCTGGCCGAAGCCATGGGTATGGTGCCGGATAGCCGGCTCGTCCCCGTACTCCAGTACATGGCCGACGTCGTATCCAACCAGATGGGCCTGGGGAAGACCGAGCCGGAGAGGGAGACCTTCTTCTCCGTTATGGCCGAGCTGCTGAACTCCTTGATGGACCTCCTTACCCGACTCAGAGAGGAGAAGGACGTTAGAGGATACGATGCCCTGAGGGATAGGGTGTTTGACGTACTGGACATGCTCCATTTTTCGGTTAAACTCCGGGCGTTGAGGGATACTCAAAGGCTTATCTCCGCTCTGTATTCGGTCGCAGACGCCGCCCTTAAGAGGGGGGAGGTGCCGGAGAAAGTCCTTACGGCCATGGACGAGGTGCTGTTTCTTCTAAGCCAGAGCGAGGAGGAGGGGCTTACGGAGGCTATAGACGTCCTAAGAGGGTTAAAGGTATGACCGGGGATTCTCCGGGCTACCCTATAATACGGTGATGCTCGTATTTA
>CAYYQD010000065.1:0-9231 GCA_964473735.1 uncultured bacterium | reverse complement strand
TCTTTTCGTCCTTCTCTTTAACGGCTACGTCCATCTGTAGGGGCATTTTAAGGCCGAACGTACTTCAGGAGCACGCCGTGAGGGGAGACTTCCCTTGCAGACGTATATCCAAAGACGTAGAGGAGGCGGGGTACTTCGTCCGTATAATCTCCGCCTATGGAATACACCCTAAACCGGGATTTCCTCCTAAAACTCCTATCTCAGGTAGGACCTTCCGGAAACGAAAAGGCCCCTTCGGAGGTGTGGCAGGAGGAGGCGAAAGCTTTTGCCAAGGTATATACCGACACCCACGGAAACACCTACGCCGAGGTTGGAGAGGGTACCCCCACCCTCATGCTGGCCGGCCATATAGACGAGATCGGTCTGATGATCCGCTACATAGACGACAACGGCTTCGTTTATCTTGGGCCCGTAGGAGGATGGGACCCTCAGGTTCTGGTGGGCCAGAGGGTGAGGTTCATAACCAGGGACGGAGAGGTCCTCAAAGGGGTGATAGGGCGGAAACCTATACACATATTAAAGCCAGAGGAGAGGGATAAGGCCGTTAAGGTGGAGGACGTCTTCGTGGATTTCGGTCTTAGTAAGGAAGAGCTCCTGAAGAAGGTTGAGGTTGGCTCCTACGGTGTCCTTGACTGGGACGGGGAGTTCCTCACGGAGGTCCGGCTTGTCTCCCGGGCACTTGACGACCGTATAGGAGCCTTTACGGTATTGGAGGCCCTCCGCCTCTACGCTTCCGACCCTAAGGGGACCCGTATGGTCTCCGTAGCTACCGTTCAGGAGGAGATAGGCCTGAGGGGTGCCAAGACCTCCGCCTTCGCCGTGAATCCGGACGTTGCTATAGCCGTAGACGTGACCGTAGCCACGGACTACCCGGGAGTGCCCAAAAATCAGATAGGGGAAATCTCTCTGGGTAAGGGTCCGGTCTTAGCCGTGGGCCCCAACATAAACCCCGTGGTCGTGGAGCTTCTGAAGGAGGTGGCAAAAGAGGAGGGTATAGAGGTCCAGATAGAGGCCATACCCCGGGGAACGCCCACGGACGCCAACTTCATACAGATAACGCGGGAGGGAATACCCACGGCCCTTATCTCTATACCCTGCCGCTACCTCCACTCCCCCTCCGAGATGGTGGATACCCGGGACGTTGAGGGTGCCGTAAGGTTGATAGACGCCTTTGCCCGTAAGGTGTCCGGTATGAGTAAGGAAGACTTTAAACCCTGGTAAGATATGAAGATGAAGGCGGTTGCTAAGAGTAAGCCGGGGCCCGGTCTCCAGCTCATAGAGGCTGAAGTGCCCAAGCCGGGACCCGGAGAGGTTCTCATTAAGGTGAAGTACGCTTCTATATGCGGAAGCGACGTCCATATCTACAAGTGGGACGAGTTCGCCCAGACTTCAATGCGCAGGCTCCCAAGGATAGTGGGGCACGAGTCCGCCGGCGAGGTGGTGGAGCTCGGACCCGGAGTTAAAGGTCTAAAGGTCGGAGATTACGTAGGCGTTGAGACCCACATAGCCTGTGGCCAGTGTTATCAGTGTCGTATAGGAAAACCCCACGTGTGCCAGAACGTTGAGATATTGGGGTTCAACAGGGACGGGGCCTTTGCCGAGTACATGGTCATACCCGCAGAGAACGCGTGGAAGATCCCGGACAGCATACCCAGAGAATGGGTCCCCCTGATGGAGCCTATGGGGAACGCCGTACATACGGTCTTAGCCGACGATATAACGGGTAAGAACGTCCTGGTGGTGGGTACCGGTCCCATAGGTGCCATGGCCGTGGCCGTGGCCAAGGCCGCCGGTGCCCGTAAGGTCATGGCCACCGACATAAACGACTTCCGTCTCCGCATTGCCAAGAAGATGGGGGCCGATATAGTCCTCAATCCGGAGATAGACGACGTACGTACGGTTGTGATGGAGGAGACCAACGGGAACGGTGTGGATGTCGTGATAGAGATGTCCGGAAACCCCAACGCCCTGAATCAGGCTCTGGACCTGGCGACCAACGGTGGATGGGTGGGCCTCCTCGGCCTCTACGGTAAGAACCGCATAGACGTCCCCATGAACGATATAATCATGAAGAACCTCACCCTCTATGGGATAGTGGGGAGGAAGATGTTCTCCACGTGGGCCGAGACGACCGCCCTCCTTGAGAGCGGCAAGGTGGACCTCTCACCGCTGATAACCCACAGGGTTAAGCTGGAGGAGTACGAGGAGGCCTTTAACGTCATATTCCAGGGTCGGGCCATGAAGGTGATGTTTGAGATAGACCCCTCATAGAACGGGATGGACGAGAGAGATCTGGCCCGCCTTATATGGCGCTTTATGGAGGACGGGGAGCGCCTCAAGCTCATACCCCGGTCGGGTTGGTGGTACTACGGTATAAAGGACCCGGAGAGTGTTGCGGACCATACTTATGCCGTGGCCGTATTGACCTTTGTCGTGGCCTCTTTCCTGAAGAGACGCGGGGTGCCCGTGGACCCGTACAGGGCGACGGTGATGGCGTTATTTCATGAGCTGGGGGAAAGCCGCATAGGGGACGTACACCTTGAGGCCCGAAGGTACATCCCCGCCAGAGAGCTGGATGAGGCGGAGAGGAGGGCCTACGAAGAGGTGGTGGGGGTTTTGGGGGAAGTGGGGAATGAGATTCTTAAGATGTACGGGGAGTTTGAGGGTAGAGAAAGCGACGAGGCTCTGGTGGTCAGGGCGGCGGATAAACTGGAGCTCCTCTTTCAGGCCCTCATATACGAGAGGCACGGATACCGCACCCTCCAGCCGTTCTGGGATACCCCGCAGAACAGGAGGGACTTCCATCACTTCCCCCTATTGAAGGCTTTGTACGAGGCTTTAGCCGAAATGCGAACGAAGGACGGAGAGGAGCCTACGTAAGGGCGAAGGGTTGAGGGCCTCGTACCTGTAGAGCCTGTAATAGCGATCCGTCCACTGTCTCTTGTACGGACTCTCTCCTTTCATGAAGTTGAACTCTCGGAAACCCATGCGGTGATACTCCGTTATAACGTGGTATATCAGAAACCTATACACGTCCCCCGCCTTCGGGTCGTACCCTGCCATGTAGGATAGGGCCACCCCATCGCTCTCTATGACGTAGTTGGTGGCCAGAGTCCTACCCCCACCCCTTAGTACCCACACCTTCAGCATCCCCATGTTGCTCATCACCCGGACCACCTCCCCCATCGCCTCGGTGAAGTCGGGGTCGGAGAAGGGACCGTGGGGGTGCCTATTTGCTATCATTTTGACCGTCCAGCCGTACTCCTTCAACGGGTCCCCGGGTGATACCTCTATACTACCGTACCGTCTGCGTAGGCGGTTTCTGGTGTTCCTGACGTTTTTCCATACGTTCTTTGAGAAGGACCTGCGAAGGGATTCCGAATCCGCGTACTCCACGAGCGGTACGTAATACACCCTGCTGACTTTTATATCCCAATCCATTCCCGTACTCTCCAGCACCTTCCTGAATTCGGAGAACTCCAGAAGGTTCTTAAATACCATCCTGTAGTACGTCCCCCCCTTTATGGTTCCCTCCAACTCCCCTACCCTTACGTTCAGGTCCCACCAATCCACCAGATCTTGAAGGGCGTACTCTAACCTCAGGATTCTCCCGACCTTTCTCACGACGAAGTCCCCTCTATCCTCCACCACCCTGTACTTCCGTCGCACGTAATCCTTAAGGATGGCCTTGACCTCCGGAGAGTCAAAAACGAAGTACCCCCTCATAGGTGCCCCCTGATGGCGCACAGGTCGTCAAGTATCCGCCTCAACGTCTCCCTGTCCTCTTCGCTAAGATCCGAGGTCCGAAGGAGGTCCGGTCTGAAGAGTAAGGTCCTGCGCAGGGAGTACTCCCTCATCCACTCCTCTATCCTGCCGTGGTGCCCGGAGAGAAGAACGTCGGGTACTCTCTTCCCCTCGTACTCTCGGGGGCGGGTGTAAAGGGGAGGTTCAAGGAGGCCGGAGTGTATTGAGTCCGTCTCCGCCGACTCTCTATGGGTGAGTACCCCCGGAAGCAACCTCGCGACGGCGTCCAGGACCACTAAGGCCGCCAGCTCACCGGAGGAGAGGACGAAGTCCCCGACGGATACCTCCATATCCACGTAATCATACACCCTCGCATCCACCCCCTTGTAATGTCCTCCGGCCAGGATGAGGGAAGGTAGTTGGGAGAGCTCCACGACCGTATCCTGCGTAAGCCTTCTGCCAGCCGGTGAGAGGAGTACAACCGGTGCATCGGGGACCCAACGCTTTGCATCCTTTATGGCCTCTACGAAGTAGGACACCTTCAGGAGCATCCCCTCACCACCCCCGTACCTGTAATCTTCCACATCCTTGGGCCCGGGAGCGTAGTCTATCGGCGAGAAGAACCGGACCTCAAGTACCCCTCTCTCCACGGCCTTCCTTACGGGAGCGTACCTCATAGGACTACTGAAGTAGTCCGGAAAGAGGGCCACTATACCGACCTTCAAGGCTCCCTATTCTAAGGAAGACCCCCGTAAAAGTTCGCAGGATGTGATACCCTACAGACGTTGTCCGCGGTTGGGGTCGGAATACGATAAATACTGCTCCGTTATTAAGACGTGTCCATCGGGCAGTTATCACCGGTATCACTTTCGTTAATTTTATACCCAAAGTGGTACCACCTCCCCTTAATCTCCCCCGCCTTAGAAGAGGGAACCGCTCCATCGGTCGGGTTGTCGGGCGAATCCCGGGTACATCAACGCTTCCGTACGATGAAAGGCCTTAAGTTCCATCCCCGGGACGGCGCTCCTACTATACCCAATGACACGGTGCCTGAAACCGTCCGAATCCGTCAGATAAGCCCACCCGCATCATACGTTGCTGCTGTAAATGTGTTCCCGCCATTTGGTCGCCCAGTGCCCCTTACCGTACGGGGTATCTCTCTCCCCTCTAAAATGTTCTCTTGGCTAACCTCGTCTTCCTCATCGCCGGTATAACGTTCCTCTCCGTTTCGGTGCTCTTAGCCTTCAGGGACCTGTGGGGGCCGTTCCTCCTTCTGGTGTTCTCAACCATGGCGTTCTACCGCGCGGGGGAGAGGTTCTGGGGATCCGTGGCCCTGGTAATAACGGTGGTGGTCGTTATGAGGCTCGCCTCAAGCGTCCTCTGGCCCGTAGGTTTGGCTCTGGTGATAGCCTTTATATTCCTACCGGTCGTCCGGAAGCTGGAGAGCTGGCACGTTCCCCGTGGTGTGAGCGCCGCCGTGATCATACTCGGTATGTTCTTCTCCAGCGTTCTCGTGGGTGGAATGATAGCCTATCAGGTCTATCTGCAGATCTCCGAGATCATACACACCGTTCAGGAAATCCTCCTCTTCAACCGGAACCTTGAATCCTTTCTACGCTCCTACGGTATATCCGAGGACGTTGTGAGCGTGGCTCTGGCCATGCGGGAACATCTGATAGCCGCTCTCCCCGGTATTCAGGGTGTGGTAAAGAACGTACCCACGCTCCTGTCATCATCAATAGAGATGGCCTTCTCCACCCTGATAGGCCTCGTCCTCGGTTTCTACGTTCTGAAGGACACGGACGTTCTGGCCGGTGAGATAGATACCCTGGTCCCCGACGACTTCAAAGGGGTACTCTCGGAGATGTACGACCTCCTCGCCCAGTACTTCAGGGGTCAGGTCACGGTCGCCATAATCGTTGGGGCCTTCGTGGGTTTGTCGCTTCAGATCTTAGGGATTAAGTACGGCTTTCTCATAGGTTTCATGGCCGGGGTGTTTAACCTCGTTCCCAACATAGGATTTGCCCTGACGGTCGTTTTCGGTTCAGCGATAATCCTGATATCGGAACCTTCCCTGCTCATGGCCTTTCTCAAGTTCGGCGTGGTTCTGGCCGTGGATCAGCTCCTTGAGACCCTGGTCCTGACCCCGAGGATCTTAGGCAAGAGCGTGGGGATACACCCGGTTCTCGTTATGCTCTCCCTAATAATCGGGGCCACCCTGTTCGGAGCCCTCGGGGTCATTTTGGCCGTACCTGTGGCCGCTTTCCTGCGCTCCTTATGGATAAACAGGATAAAGCGCCGCTTATGAGGTGGGGCGGTATCGTTTCTCATTTTACCGCAGAGATAACGGAACATCCTCGCAAACGGTTCCCATTTAAGGAACGGAATCGTCTGTAGCGTTCAACCGATATACATGGACTCCGGGAAACTTACGCGTGCCATACGGATACCTAAGCCCGGGAGGCTATAAGCTCCGCGGCCAGGGTTATGGCTCTCAGGATATCCCTAAGGGGAGATATGAAGGACCTGCTTGACGGTACTACATCCACCGGAACAAAACCTACGGAGAACCCCATCCATACGGCCTTAACTAAAAGCTCCGACTCCATATCGTACCTCGTACGGGTGAGGCGAACGGACCTTAAGACGGAAGAGCTTATGAGTCTAAAGCCCGATTGGCTGTCCTCTATCCGTTTTCCGAGCATTACGGATATGAAGGTTGAGGTGATGCGGTTGGACAGGAGACGGTGCGGGGGCATCCGTTTCATCTGCTCCCTTCGGGAGCCTATTACGAGGTCGTAGTACGGGGCGAGTTTCAGAAAATCCGGAACGAAACGGGCCGGGTGTTGTCCGTCGGAATCCGCCGTCATAACGTGGGTGTATCCTAACCTTAGGGCCTCCTTGAAACCCGTACGTAGGGCCGCCCCCTTGCCGCGGTTCCTGTCGTGTTTGACTAACTTTACCCCGTACCTCATGGATAGTTCGTGCAGGTCCCCCTCGGAGCCATCGTCTATCAGGAAGACGTCTTCGGGCTTAAAATAACGCAAGTAATCCCTGACTACCCCTTCAACCTCCGGAATGCAGTTGTAGCAGGGCAGTATTAGGGCTACCCTTATACCTTCTCTCCCTTTCCTATCTCTTCCCAGGTGGTGAGGGTGTGGTAGTATATGTGGTCGCCGTCGTGAACACCACGGGTGAGCTCCGTTATATGGACGTGCTTTGCCCGGAAGGCCTTAACGGCGAACTCCACCGCCTTCTCCGGTAAGGCACTCTCCCCACACGTGTATATGTCTATGGCGGCGTACCCCACCTCCGGCCAGGTGTGTATGGATATGTGGGACTCGGCTATGACTATCACACCGCTTACTCCGTTGGGCTGGAAGCGATGGAAGGACACGGACCATATCTGGACGTTGGCCTCTTTGGCGGCCTCCACCAGAATGTCCTGAACCCTCTCCACGTCCCCTAAGATCTCGGGGTCGCACCCCGAGGCCTCTACGATGTAGTGCTCCCCGATGGTGGTGTGCTCCAGTTCCTTCTCCAATTCTCTACCTCCTTTTTCCCCTTACCCGCGTATCTACGAGTAAGGTACCATCGGGACGGCCCCCCGGTCGCCCCTCCGGATAAAAAAAGTGCCGGGGGCGGGACTTGAACCCGCACGGGCCGAAGCCCACATGGCCCTCAACCATGCGCGTCTGCCAATTCCGCCACCCCGGCGGACGAGGTTGGTATTTTAAGGGCGAAAGGGCACCTGTGGTAAGGCTCGGATGGTCGGGTACGTGCAGTTCCATCAGTGCTCCTCTATCGTTGTAACCAGGAAGGATATACCCCTGTCCGGATATATGCTCGTCAGCTTGGCATGAAGGGGCTCCCCACGGCCGAAAAAGGTGCGGCTGCTGGGGTAGATCACGGGTAGAACGACCAGGTCCGGATGTTCGGCGTCTATGGTCTTAACTAACGCATCCTCCGGAGAGCCGAAGAGGATGCGGCTTTCCATCTCTATCCCCGACTCCTGCGCGTCCTCCATCAGGGACTTAAGTCCCTTCTCTATGTCCTCCTCGTAGTCCAGAAAACCCGTGTCCAGTTCGTCTATGGGGTTTATGGACGATATTACTATCAGCTCCGTCCCCGTTATACCGGCGAGGTATATGGCGACTTTAACCGCCCTTCTCCCGGCTGGGGAGCCGTCAAAGTATGCTACTATCTTCCTGAACACTACAGGTTTTCAATGAGGGCGTCGGTGTAGTCCGTGGTGGAGAGGGGTTCAACGCCCATGTGCCGGGCGAGGTCGTACGTCACCTTCTTCTCGGAGATGGTCTTTGCCACCGCCCTGTCTATCCTCTCGGCGGCCTCCTTCCACCCCATGTGCTCCAGCATCAGCTTGGCGGCCAAGATGCCAGCGGTCGGATTTATAACGTTCTTGCCTGCGTACTTGGGTGCAGAGCCGTGAACGGGCTCAAACAGGGCGTGGTAATCTCCGACGTTAGCGCCGGGGGCCATTCCCAGACCTCCCACTAAGGCGGCTAAGGCGTCGGATATGTAGTCCCCGTTGAGGTTGGTCGTGGCTATGACGCCGTACTCGTCCGGACGCAGGAGTATCTGCTGGAACATGTTGTCGGCTATACGATCGTTTACGAAGACCTTCCCCTCGGTGCGTTCCCCTTCGCCCTCAAAGACGACGTGGTCGGAGTACTCCTCCCTTATGAGGGCGTACCCCCAGTCCCTGAAGGCTCCCTCCGTGTACTTCATTATGTTGCCTTTGTGCATGAGGGTCAGGGTGGGATAGCCGTGGGCTATAGCGTACTCTATAGCCTTTCTGACCAGTCTCTGGCTACGGAACCTGGATATGGGTTTAACCCCTATGCCGGCATCCTCCGGTATGTTGGTACCCATTTCCCCGTTCAGGAAACGGCGAACCTTCTCACACTCGGGGGTTCCCATCTTCCACTCTATACCGGCATAAACGTCCTCCGTGTTCTCACGGAATACGACCATATTCACCCGCTCCGGGTACCGGAGTGGGCTGGGAACCCCGGGGTAATACTTGGCCGGCCTTACGTTGGCGTAGAGGTCCAGCATCTGGCGGAGGGCGACGTTCAGACTCCTGTACCCTCCTCCGACCGGTGTGGTCAGGGGTCCCTTTATAGCGATGTAGTGCTCCTTTATTGCCTCCACCGTTTCCTTCGGCAGAGGTTCCCCTACCTCTTTTATGGCCTTCTCCCCGGCCAGAAGCTCCTTCCATACTATCTTTCTCTTCCCTTCATAGGCCTTTTCAACGGCCGCATCCACCACCTTACGGACGGCAGCCATTATCTCCGGCCCCGTCCCGTCTCCATCTATGAAGGGGATTATGGGGTAGTCGGGGACTACGATCCTTCCGTTCTCTACGCGTATCTTCTCGCCTTTCATAAAGTTTTCATTTTAAGGTCGTAAGCGGTCTCATACGCCGATGCTGTAGGCAAAGGTTGTGTAAAAGGAAAGGGCCGC
>CAYYQD010000064.1:0-9770 GCA_964473735.1 uncultured bacterium | reverse complement strand
AAGCCGGGGTTAAGGAGTACTGGATAGTCTATCCGGAGGAGAGGGCGATAGAGGTGTGGGTCCTGAAAGAGGGGAAATATCACCTTCACAGCGTCTCAGAGGGCGATGGCAGGGTGAAGAGCGAGGTCCTTAAGGGTCTTGAGGTGGATGTGAAGGGGGTGTTCCGTGTAGGGAGCGAAGACCAATAGATCGGCTACGAAGAGAACCGCCTCCACTACCTCCTGAACTGCGATAAGTACCTGTTTATGAGCCTTCGGGCCATCTGGGTCACAGCGTTGTGGAACTCTACCCCTTTACGAACGTCGCTTATACTCTCCCTTAGCTCGGTGTCCCCCACCTTCACGACCTTCCCTGTACGGCCGTCGTATATGGCCATACTAACGTCTATCCTGTCCTCCGATTTGGACTTCACCTTACCGAAGATGTAGATGTCGGGGGCGAAGGCCTGGGCAACGGAGAAGACCTCCCTCTCGTCAACGTTTTGCCACGTGTATCCTCGCGTACGCAGGACCTCATTCACTCTGTTGGGTGTCATTATATCCAGCTTCGGGTTCCCGTTCAGGTCCTGATATATGTAAGCCTGTGCGGAATCACCCAGAGCCCAAGAATGGACTCTCGTATCCTCCTCCCGGAAGGGAAAAACGATGACCTTCTTCAGGACCAGACCCGCCGCTTTGTGGGCTTTGTTTAGCTCGTCCAAAACCAGGTTCGTTATATCGTGCTGAGGGTCGACCCATAGGGCGACGGTTATATCAACTACGGCGTCGTACCCCATATCTTTGGCTATCTTCTTCGCCGTCTCCCTCACCTTCTTCAGGTACGGTGCCATGACCTCCTTGGACTTCGCCTCCACCTGTCGGATTATGGAACGGTTCAGACTGTCCAGCCTCCGTTTGGTTGCCTCTATCTCCTTCCACCTCAGTATCTTCTCGGCGTCGGTCAGCATGGGCCACTGTTTCATGAGGTCGCTCTGCAGTGAGTCAAGGCGGTGTTTAACCGAGTCCCTCCTTATCTCCAGCGTGGCCTTGTACCTCAGGATCTGCTCCCGGGCGTCCCTGAGGTCTATGTACTCGCTATATACCTTCTCCATGTCTATGAAGGCCACCTTGTAGGTCTGGGCAAGGAGAAGCGTCAGTACCATCTCAGCCTCGGAACCTTCTGATACCTGACGGATACCTTAACCCGTATGGAGTCCCTGCTACCGTCCCCGACGTACAGGCTGTCTATCGTGACCCGCGCCACGTTGTCCGTGAGGTCAAAGGTGTCCGCTATCCCCCTGTCTATCCACACGGCGACTGTCTCTGCCACCGATACGGAATAAACCTCCGAGTAGCCGTCCGGAGGGTACGGGGCCATGTCCGATGGGCCGGAAGAGTAAAGGAGGCGTAGGTGTCCGAAGTGGGTGGTGTCCGTTGACGGGGATACGAAGGAAAGGCTATCTAAGAGCAGGATAACGTTCGGCTGAAGGTTCTCGTCTTCGGGGTTGCAAGGCTCCACTTTACCTTCCGTGTAGCACACGGCGTTCTCAAACCCGGAACCGTAAGCCCGGAGGGTTAAGGTGTCTCCAACGACCCTCGCGACGACGGTGTCGCTCTCCTGTATATCGGAGGGAGCGTAGGCCACGACCGTGTAGTAAGGGTACCTCTTACCTAAAACGGCCACGGTATCCGTACCGGAGTAGAGGGTATCCGTCTCCCCCTTATCCCCTATTCCCTTAACTTCGTACCGCTCCGCTCCCTCAAGGGAATACCAGTGTATTACGAGGCTATCCCCACGGGGGTTTCCCCACACCCCGGAAACCACGGGACGGGAGGGAAGCACCCCCTGGCCACAGGAGTAAAGGAGGACGGGAAGGAGAGGGAGGATCTTTCTCATGCGTCTATCCTTATGGCGTACCCCAACGCCTCCTGTGCCAGGCGCTGTATCTCCCTGATTATGTCGTCGTCGCTGGTACCGGTCAATCCGACGTTTATGAACACGGGCTCCGTACTGGAGAACATACGGGACAGGGTGGGGGTTGAGAACTGCTCGGCTAAGTACTCGTCCACGACGACCAGATAGTAATCTTCGGGGTCGTTCAGCAGATCCCTTATCCTCCTCTCCGCCCTTCTGGGATCGTCGCTCTCATACACGTCTACACCGACCAAAAGGAATCCGGGGGCGAACTGGGGCCTTACCACAGCCAGAACCTTTCCACCTTTCATGGGTGGGGATTATACGGACGAGAGGACGTGAGTCCGGCTTACAATAGGGTGGGCATGAACCTTAAGCTGGTCCTCTCCTACGACGGCACCGACTTCTATGGATGGCAGTACCAACCCGACAGACGTACCGTGTCCGGCGAGGTGATGAAGGTGCTGGACAGGTTGATAGAAGGAGGGTACTCCATCGTGGGGGTGGGAAGGACGGATGCGGGCGTACACGCCCTGAACTACGTCGCCAACGTCAGGATAGAGGGAAGGCTACGGGTTCCACTCTCCGACCTTCACTACAAGCTCAACCGGATGCTCCCGGAGGACGTGCGCGTAAAGTCCGTGGAGGAGGTTCCAGAGGACTTCCACGCCCGGTACTCGGCTAAGTTCAAGGTATATCGCTACCTGTTCTCGGATACCCACGACCCTCTGATGAGACGCAGGGTATGGACCGTCAGACCCACACCGGACCCTGCAAGGATGAACGGAGAGATGCGGGTACTATTGGGCAGGCACGACTTCCATCCCTTTGCGGCCGACGAGAGGGAGAACGGAGTATGCACCTTAAAGGACATCACCTTCGGATACGTACGGGGGTACGTCTTCATGGACGTAAAGGGGGATCGCTTTCTACGTAAAATGGTCAGATTTCTGGCCGCCACCTCCGTCATGCTTACCCGGGGTGAGATAACCGTGGAGGACGTGGAGGAGTCCCTGAGAACCGGGAGACGCCTTAAGAACCTGACCCCTGCCCCTCCGTGGGGCCTTTACCTGCTTTATGTTGGGTACTAAGTGCGATAAAAAGAGGCCTCCGGGATCCCCCCCACCTTAGAATGTGGCCTATGCGCAGGTTTATACCTTTGCTGTTCGTTCTGTCCCTCTCATGCATGCCCGGGGGTTGCCAGCAGAAGGTGGCCGAAAAGGTGGTTGAGAAGAGCGTAGAGGCCCGGACGGGAGGAAAGGTAGATATAGGGACCGGTGGGGACGTAAAGGTTGAGGGTGAGATGAAGAAGATGCTCTATCCGGGGGCCAAGGTGGATATGACTTACGAAACCATGGGTAAAGAGGCCGTGGTGATGAGAACCAAGGACGACCCCCAGAAGGTGATGGACTACTACGTAAAGAAGTTCGGCTCCCCATCCGTAAGGGCGAAGCAGGAGGACGGTATATTCATGTCGTGGGAGAACGGTGTAGTCCTCATGATAGGCAAAGAGGGGAACTGGACGACCGTAGCCCTGACGAAGGGGGGGATGTAGCGTAGGGTGTAGAATACCTACCCCGTGTGGTCCTTACCTATCATAGGCCTGTTGGCCGGTCTCGTTGGCTCCCTCTTAGGCTTGGGTGGTGGTGTCATCGTCGTTCCGGCCCTGATACTGATAGGTTTCCCCGTGAAGTCGGCCGTTATGTTGAGCATCTTCGTGACCATAGCCACGTGGTCCATGGCCTCCGAGAAGTACCTGCGGTCAGGTTTGGTGGATTTCCGAGTGGCCTTCCTCCTCGGACTCGGCACCTCCCTGGGGGCCTTCTTAGGCTCCCGAATCCTGACCTTCATACCGGATAGGGTGGTCCTCGCCCTCTTCCTCCTGATGCTGGCCTTCATCGGGGTATCCAACCTGATGGCCCGGGACTTCTCAAAGGAAGACTTCCGCCTATCTCCACCCCGCGTAATCGGTGCCTTCTCCTTCATGCTCTTCGCCGGAATGATGTCGGCCATACTGGGGATAGGGGCCGGGGTATTCAAGGTGTTCGCCATGGACAGGATACTTCGCATGCCCTACCGTATGGCCACGGCCACGAGCATGTTCCTGATAGGTATAACGGCCTCAACCTCCGCCCTTTACTACGGTACCCTCCCCGGTTTCTCTCCCCGAACGGTGGCCTTCGTGGCTCTGGGTACGCTACTGGGGGCCTTCGTGGGATCCCGGCTCATGCTCCGCCTTCCGGTTCGCACCCTGCGGGTGATCTTCACCGCCGTGGTTATTCTCCTTGGGGTGTCCTTGCTGTGGCGGATGTGATGGAGGGCACCTCCGATGTCGGGGGTATAATGCACCCTTGCCGATTTTAGTAAGGAGGAGAAAATGATAGGACTGATCGTAGCCTCGGGTTTTAGGCTATCTTTTGGAACGCAGAGCTTCGCTATAGGTGGCGTGAATTACACCTTGGTGGAGGACTACAGCGCCATATACTGGAACCCATCCCGTCTCGCCGACCAGCGCAACTCCTTTGGCGCCGACCTCCTGACCATAGCGCCCATGGCGAAGTACAGGATGAACACCAACCTATTGGGGTACGACGGTGGGTACCCTCGCCTCAAGGACAACACGGCCTATAGCGAGTCCCCTCCCTTCCTTATCCCCTCTCTGGGTTTCGTCATCTACGGGGAGAGCTTTACGTGGGGATTTTCGGCCTTCGCTCCCTTCGGTATGGGTACCCGCTGGGACCTGTACGACCCTCCGATAAACTACTACAACGCCTACGATAGCACGTGGGAGGCCCCCTCCTACCCCAAGTACGACTGGGAGTCCGACTTCAAGTCTCTGGCCCTATGGTTCGGTTTCGGTAAGGAGATGGGCCCCTTCCGTGTCGGTCTCTCCGGTGGCCCCGTCCTGATGTCCATACTGGTCAGGAAGGTGAATCTCTTAGACCCCGCCTCCATAGACCCGGCGGCGGCGGACGCACCGATAGAGTACCGCCTGTGGCCTATAGACACCAAGCTCAAGGCCTACGGTGTATCCTTCGGGGGTAGCTTCGGTATAACCTCCTACATAGGGGACATGTTCTCCTTCGCCCTGACGGGCCATTACTACACCCCTACCAACCTCTACGGTCAGGTTAAACTCCAGCTATTCACTCCGAGGAACGACTACATAGTTGAGAACGCCCCGGACCTCGCTACGCTCTTTAGCGGATACATCTTTCAGGGTAGCGGTGAGGGGACGACCAAACTTCCCCTACCCCCCGATGTGGGCTTCGGCTTCTCCTTTAAGCCCGTGAAGATCTTCACCCTCTCCGTAGGGATAAACTACGTATTCTGGAGCGTGTTTAAGGACGTGGCCATTGACTTTGACGACCTTACGCTCCTTTACCAGCAGATAAAGAGCGACACCCTCAACTTCAACTGGCACAACGTTATAGAGGTGGGCGTGGGAACCAAACTGGCCGTAACCGACTGGCTCTCCTTCCGCTTCGGCTTCGCCTACGACCAATCCCCCATACCGGACAGTACCTTTAACCCCCTCATACCGGACGTAGGCAACCGTATAGGCGTATCCGGAGGCCTGAGCTGGAGCGTGGGGGACTTCTGGACCTACCACCTCTCCTACACCTACACCCGTACCCCGGAGAGGGAGATCTCCAACGAGGGCTACCGGTACGACGCCACCTACATGCCCGGGACGTACCAGTTCCAGGGGCATCTAATCAGCCTCGGCCTGACCTACAGGTGGTAGCGCCCTTAAAATAGGGGGGTGCTTCTTCTAACCGCCCTCACGGGTGTAGTTTATCTTTACGAGGGCTTCTCTACCTTCCCCTCCGGGTGGGTCAGTAGCGATGGGAGGTGGAGGGTTGATAGTGGAGGGGTGGCCGTAGAGCCTCCGGGGGACGGTAAGTTCGCCGTCGTCAGAGGGGATTCCGGGGCCGTCTCGGACACCCTCTTCTCCCCTGCCGTTCCACTTTATCCCCGTCCCGATACCCTTTACCTGCACTTCTCCCACTCCTTCGCCGGTTTGGGGGTGGGAGATACGGCCTTCGTACTGATACGTACCTTCTCATCGGGGACCTGGGGTGGATGGGTGCCGCTCAGGATATACTCCTCCAGCTCTTCCGGTACGGACACCTTACCCTTACCCCTCCCCGCCGACAGCGTACAGGTGGCCTTCTCGTACTCCACTCCCGGGCCCGCTCTCTACTTCGCCGTAGATGAGGTGGGGGTCGTGGGGGTGTCCGACCTGGGACGGGACTGGGAGGTAGCCGAATTCCTCGCCCCACCTTACCTATTCGTGGATTCGTTGGTGAGCGTGGGGTACCGGTTCAGGAACAACGGGGAATTTACGGATACGGCCACGGTTGTCTTCGGTGCCGTCTCCATCTTCTCCGATAGTACTTCCGTCGTCCTACCTCCCGGCACCGATACCGTCCTGTACGGAACCCTCGTCTCCACGGTCCCCGGAAACGTCGTACTCTACGCCGTGGTGTCCTCTCCCTCGGACACCTTCCACCGGAACGACACCCTTACCCTCTCCCTGAGGGCGTACCCAAGCCCCACCAGTAGGATCGTTTCCTCGTACCGATCCTCACCACTGATAGACGGTCTGGTGTGGGAGAGTGGCTCCTTCCTCCCGCCGTGGGATTCTGCGGCGAAGGTCCCCGCCTCGGCGTGGCTTGACGGCTCCCCTATAGGTGCCTGTACCCTCGCCGTACTGCACGACGACACCACCGTCTCCTTCGGCCTCATCCTGTCCTCCGACCTCCGGGCCGATCCGGAGGACCTCCTTCTCTTGGCCCTTGACGACGACGGGGACGGCTACTGGGCACCGGACTCCTCCGAGGGCTGGAACCTGCTGTACCCGGACGGGTGGTACTCCACCCCGTTGCCCGGGACCGTACCCCCATCCTACAGGCCGGACCTCGGACCCACGTTCGCCTTCTACTTCAACCTATCGGAGATCTACAAGCGTCAGGTTGAGTGGAAGCTCCGCAGGTACGGAACACCGGGGCCGGAGAACCTACCGGGCGGACGGGACACGTTCAGGTTGATGCTCCTGTACAGGAACGGGGAGGACGGTAAGGTGCTGTGTCGTTGGCCCCAGACCGCATCTCCGGAGGATCCTGCCACCTTCGGAACCCTCGTCCTGCACAACCCCGTACGGGTAGATGAGGGGGGCGTGAAGGGAAGAGCGGGAAGGGTCAGGATATACTCACCCTCGGGGAGGTTCGTGGGGTCGTCTCTGAGGGGCCTTCCCTCCGGGGTTTATTTCGTAGTGGTGGGTGGAAAGGTGCGTAGAGTCGTGGTCAGATAATATCCACCATACCGAAACCGTCCATCGTTCTGCTTCCGAGACCGTAGTCGTACGCGAACCGTACGCTCTCCCTGTCCGCGAGTAGTCTAATCCTGCCCACGAATCCCTTAGCCCTGCCCCGCAGGGAGGGTACCTCCACCTCCTCGTACTCAAGCACCTCCACGGAGAACCTCTGCGGCTCCTTTCTCTCAAGTATCCTCATCCTACCGGCCATGATGTCGCGAAGGGCGTCGGGATACCCCTCCTCTCCCGGAAGGAGGAAGGCGCCGTCCCTCTCAAGGACCACAGGAGAGAGGGTGAGGAGGGTACCTCTGCCCACCACTTCCCGGTCAACGGTTATGTCTCCGACCCGGAAGTTCCCCGTACCTATACTTAGATTTTCCCACCTGTCCTTCAGACGGACCACGCCGTCAATTACGGCGTCAAACACGTCGGGATCGCCGCTGGAGAACCTCATGAGAACGTACCTGACCCCCTCAAACCACCCCTCCTTGAATCCGACCCCGGCGTTTAACCTCAGGGAGAAGGTGTAGGGCTCCCCTTCAAGGGAGTACCCATGGAGAAGATCCATTAAGAGGGAGGCGAATACGGAGTGGAAGGTATCCGGTATCCTCGCCTCCCTATCGGATACGAAGGCGGCCTGAAATCTCACGGAGGGTATTATACCCCCAGCGCCCGCGCGCTTTCAATTCGGGAATTTATCGGGCCTCACACCTCCCCCGCCTCAATCACGGCCAGCAGCTGTCCCTTACTCACGCTGACACCCGGCTCAACGTATACGTGGGTTACCCTGCCGTCTATATGGGCCTTTAACTGGGTCCTCATCTTCATCGCCTCAATCACTATAACCGTGTCCCCCTTCTTCACCTCCTCACCTACCCCTCTCTCTACGGAGACCACCAACGCCGGCATGGGGGACTTTATATGCTGCACGGAGTGGGAGCGTTCGGTACGGGTCAGGGATGGAGGGGCCTTATACACCTTCACCGACATGTGAGCCTCTGGGGTCTCAACCAGTACCCTGCCCTCCGAGATTGAAGTTCGGAACAGTACGGGCTTTCCCTCGTACAGTACTATCTTTACGCCGTTGCACAGGTCATGGGCTTTTAGATCCACGTTTCCCGTATCTATCTCCCTGATCTCCCCTTCGTGCTCAACCCACCTTTTCATCTTTCCACCTTCGGCAGACTTATACCCTTCTGGCCCTGATACTTCCCCTTGCGATCGGCGTAGGATACGCGTGTTATCTCGTCTGCCTCAAGGAAAACGAGCTGGGCTATACCCTCGTTGGCGTATATCTTGGCCGGTAGGGGTGTAGTGTTGCTTATCTCTATGGTAAGGTATCCCTCCCATTCCGGTTCAAGGGGGGTGACGTTCACGATTATACCGCAGCGGGCGTAGGTACTCTTACCTATGCATATACCTAAGACGTTCCGGGGGATCCGGAAGTACTCAACGGACCTGGCCAGACAGAAGGAGTTGGGGGGAATTATGCAGTGTTCCCCCTTGTGATAAACGAAGGAACGATCGTCAAAGTCCTTGGGGTCCACCACCACGGTATGAACGTTGGTGAATACGTAGAACTCGTCGGCCACCCTTATGTCGTACCCGTAGGAGGATAGACCGTAGGATACCTTGCCCTCGCGTACGAGGTCGGGGACGAAGGGCTCTATCATCCCGTACTCCCTCGCCATCTTCTCTATCCATCTGTCCGATTTAACCATGGAGGGCATTCTAATCCCGAAAGGGTACCCCTTTTGTACCGCGGTAGGAGTGGGCAACCCCCGGAGCGTTGCGGAGGAACTTCTGACCTGCTGGAACGGGCGGTCAGCTAAGCAGAAACCGCCTGTAAATGGCGGCCACCCTCTCCGGTGAGGCGTGGGAGAGTATTCCCCGTCGTATCTCTTCGGGGTTGAAGTATCCGGACCTTAGCTTTTCGTACGCCTCCTCTATCGCCTCTGCAACCGCCTCCGGCGTTCGCTCCTTCACCAGTACGGAGTTCCTACCGTTGAGGAAGTCCCTCGGGCCACCGCTGTCGGTCCAGACCACGGGTTTGCCGCAGGAAAGAGCCTCAGCTATAGCCACACCAAAGGTCTCGTACTTACTCGTACTAACCAGCATATCGCTCTCCCTCAAGAGTTCAAGAACCTTATCTCTGGGAAGTGGTCCTAAGTACTCACAGTTAGGGGGCAGGTATCTTAAGAACTCAGAGACGTACCACCCCACTCCCCTCCCACCTACGAAGGTAAAACGGTATCCGGGCAACAGGCGGGCTGCTTCCTTCAGAAGTACGGGATCCTTTAGCGGGGTTATACGGCCTACGAAGAGGAGCCGCCGGGTACTTTTAAACGGGTAGGCTTCGGAGCATCCGAAGACCGGATTCGGCAGTACACCGGAGACCTTAACCTTAAGGGTCCGCTCAATCTCCGACCCCAAAAATCTACTTACGGCCAGTACCTTCCCGGAGCGCGACATCACAAAGCGGGAAAGGAGGACGTTTCTCCCCCGGGCGAAGTTAGAGGAGTGCTCCACGAGTATAAAACGTCCCTTAAGGAGCACC
>CAYYQD010000063.1:0-9782 GCA_964473735.1 uncultured bacterium | reverse complement strand
TCCTCCTTCTATTCTTCTCCTTTACGAAGGATACAATACCCTTCGCATCCTTATCCTCAATCAAATTTTTGAAATACTCCCTCTCATCCTCCGTTAAATCCAACCAGGGGAAGGTCTGAATCAACTTTCTTACCTGCGATAAACCGAGGTACTTCCTCGTATATTTACTGTTTGAGTACTTGTAAGTCGTCATAAATTCACTGTCCGTCTCCTCTCTGAAGTACTCAAGGACTACGTTGAAGTAATCCCTAAGTAGGATCTGCTCCTTGAGAGAGAGAGGAGGCTCTATAAAGAGCTGGATCGGGTGCGTCCTGTACCTCGCCCTGGACACCAGAATCCCATCCACGCCGAAGACGTCCCTTATTTTGTACAACCCCGCCCTTCCGTCCATACTTCCCGTATCAACCGTCCTGACGAAAAGAACGTTGGATCGGATTTTTTTAAACAGCTTCCCGTTGACGTAAATTTCCCTCTCCTCGTACCTCCTACCGTTAAAACGGTTCGCATCTATCACCTTAACGACGAAGTTCCCCCTATTCCTCTCCACTTCCTCTAAGGTCAGATAGTATCTAACCTTTAAGGGGTTTTTGGCTCTGAATTCGTCTATGAACTCCTCAAAGGGGCTCCCCGCGCGGTAATATCTCTTTGGATCTAAAGCATAAATCTTCCTCTGGATGGTTCTGTTTATCTTAACTCCCTCAAACGAAAGGGGTTCGTGCTTGGGTACATCCTTCTTCTCAAAGAAACAGATCACGACGTTCGTCCCCGTATGCTCAAACACCTCCTTCTCAAAGATTACAGCCTTCTTTATCGCGTAATGCTTGAGAAAATCCATCCTGACCTTGTTTGAAACCGAAAAACCGAACAGGAAGTTTGAGGGTATTATATAGACCATCCGTTTGATCCCATGGCGGAGGTCGTTCATCAATGCCAGCTGGTACAGGTCCTGATAACCCTCGTTTTTACCCCTGAAGTACTCCAGATACTTCTGCGTTTCCCTATGTTTCACTATGTATCCGATGTAGAGGTACGGGGGATTGGTTATATGATAGACCGGTGGGCCCAGATTGAGGAGGAAGTCCGGATAGTCTTTTATGGTATCCCTCCGGGTAATGTTCCTTTCGGCTATCTCCCCGGGGATGCCGTATTCCATGGCATTGCGTATAGCCCCCTCCACCATCTCCTCCTGAATATCAAACAGAAAGATACGCTTTTTAAAAAACTCTACCCTCCTGTTGGGAGGTACTAGCTCCAGAATGGGGAGTATCAGGTTCCCTTTCCCGGCGAACAGGTCCACCCATACGTAGTCGTAGAGGTACTCCCGTATTTCGGGTAGTATGAACTCCTTGAATACTTGCACGGGGGTTAAATGCTCACCGTATATCCTACGTTTCTTCGTTATTCGCCTCACCCTCTCCCCTCCTACAGTCTTTGTATTTTAGAGGAGTACGCTACCCGACGTTTTCACCGAATACTCTTATCACGCAGAAGAGTCGTCTAAAATTCGCCGCACGTTCCGATAGGGGAGGACCTCCTTTCACCCCTCCGATCATATTGGGTACCCCATGGCCCTCAGTATCTCCTTTCCCTCCTCCGTCATCCTGTCTATGGACCACGGGGGGTCAAAGGTGAGGTCCACCTTCACGTCCTCAAACCCCAGAGCCCTTAACCTATCCTCCACCATCATACGGAGAGGCTCCGCCACGGGGCATCCCGGGGCCGTAACGGTCATAAGGATGTATATGCTCTTTTTGTCCGGGTCTATCTCCAGAGCGTAGATCAGGCCTAAGTCCCAGATATTGACCGGTATCTCGGGGTCGTAAATGTCCTTCAGGACCCCTATAACGGCCTCCTTGCTCAGGTTCCTCTGGCGCATCTCCTCCAGCCTCTGGAGCTCTTCCCTTTCCTTACCGTTCTCGGGCATAGCCCCCATATTCTACGGGCGAATTCCGACCCTTGCAGTAAGGATTATCCCGACCGGCCCGTCTCACCGTAGCCTCCTCCCTTAAAATGCGGTACCATGATGGCTCTTTTAGTGGCCGGCTACTTCAAGCATCCGGAAACGGTCCTGTGGGTTGGGGACAGGATGTTCGTGAGTGACATAGGGGAGTTCGGAAAGAGGGACGGGAAGGTGTATGTTCGTAAGGGAAAGAGGTGGAGCGTCTGGGCCTCCTATCTGAAGGATCCGAAAGGTCTGGCCTTCTGTCGCGGTGTGCTGTACGTCGCCGACGTCGACCGGGTGTGGGCCGTTAAGGATAAGTCCGCCGTCTTCTTAGTCGTGGGGCCGAAGAGCTTTAAGGCCCAGTTCCTGAACGGTATAACGTGCGGCAGGGGTGGTAAGGTGCTGGTTAGCGACACCTTCGGGGATGCCGTGTACGAGGTGGACCCCGTCCGTAAGACCGTCAGAAAGGTCCTGCAGGTTGAGAAACCCAACGGTCTGGCTACGGACGGTAGGGGAGGTCTGTACATAGTAACCTTCACGAAACCGGGCAGGATACTGCGGTGGCACGACGGGAAGCTGGACACGGTCCTGGTCTCCCACGATATAGACGGGGGGGACGGCCTGATATACGTGGAAGGGGAGGACGTCCTGCTGGCCTCCGGATACGAGTCCGGTAAGGTCCTGAAGGTCAGACTGGACGGCACCTACTCCGTCGTGGCCAAGGGGCTCCGTACCCCGGCGGGTATAGGGTTTGATGGTAAGTACGTTTATGTTCCTCTCCTTGAGGTAGGGGAGCTGAAGAGGTTTAAGGTGTTTTAAGGGGCAGGGTCGTGCTCCCTCTCAACGTCTATCCCGAGTAGAATAGTGGCATGCGGAAGATATGGGCTCCGTGGAGGGCGAAGTTCATCCTGCACGTTAAGAAGGACGAGTGTATCTTCTGTACCAAGCCGAAGGAGAGGGACGAGGAAGCTTACATCCTCTACAGGGGTAAGCATAACTTCATAATCCTGAACATCTTCCCCTACAACTCCGGACACCTTATGATAGCCCCCTACTCCCACAAGTCTTCCCCCGAATACCTCACGAAAGAGGAGTACACGGAGATGTTTGATCTACTTCAGTGGAGCATAGAGAACCTCAGGTTAGCGTTAAAGCCCGACGGTTTCAACGTGGGCTTCAACATAGGCAGGGTAGGGGGAGCCGGGTACGAGGGGCACATACACCTTCACATCGTACCCCGCTGGAACGGTGATAACAACTTCATGCCGGTCATAGCAGACACCCGTGTCATATCCGTTGGCATAGACGAGACCTACAGGCTCCTTAAACCCCTCTTTGATAGGGAGCACTGACGTTCAATGGAGAAGATACTGGAGGAGCTGAAGAGTATCATCGTACCGAAGAGGGAGTTCCGGGAGACCGTGAGGGGCCTTATCGGTGAATTGGGGGCGTTCAAGGCCGAGATCTACAACCACCTCCACGCCCTTGAAAACAGACTGGACTCCCTCTCGGGCAAGTTGAACGACGTGGACAGAGGGCTGGAAGGCTCCCGTGGGGAGCTGCGGCTCCTGCGGGGGGAGGTGGAGGACCTCAGGCGGAGAGTAGGACACCTTGAAGATAAAATAAAACACCTTGACTCCTCCGTCCTCTTCCTGATAATCTTGGGCGTTATAACGGTCGTACTGCTGTCCGCTCTGCTGTTCAGAGCCTTCACGATGCCCTGATGTATATGCAGTCTCCATCCTGAACCACGTAGTCCCTCCCCTCTAATCGGACGTAGTTCCTCTCCTTCGCCCCCTTCCATCCCCCCGCCTCAACGAGCCTATCCCACCTGACTACCTCCGCCCTCACGAAACGCTTAGCTAAGTCGTTGTGTATGGTGGCCGCCGCTTCCAATACCGTCCCCCCTCTCTTTAAGGGCCACGCCCGGGTCTCCTTCTCCCCCGGTGTGAAGAAGGTTATGGTATCCGTAGCCTTCAGTATGGCCTCCGAGACCTTCCTGTTCAGGGCGTCCGCGTCCTCCTCCTTCAGGTTGGCCACCACGTAGGGTAAGCCCTGCTCCCTAACCTCGTTCAAAATCTCCTCGTCCGGTCCCCCTTCCCGGGTAGCGTTGAAGAGTATAACCCTCGGTTTCACGGAGAGGAGGCCCAGACCACGGAGTACTTTCACCTCCTCCGCACGGAAATCCACCGCGTACAGGGGTATCCCTTCCTCCAGAGCGTTGAGGGCCCTCACCAGTACCTCCAGCTCCCGCCTGTCCCCTTTCCCGGCGGCCACCTCTTTCTTAAGTCTCTCTATCCTACGGGTGAGTACGTCGCTCTCCACACTCAGGAAGCGAAGGGTGGTGTCCGTAAAGCTCAGGAAGTCTCCCACCAGACCTCCACTGACCTCAAGGAAGACGTCGGCGTCGGCCAACTCCTGAAACACCCGGGTCGGTCTGTTCTCGTTGTAGGCCTTCCCAAGGGCATCGCTGTCTATTAAGGTTATCTGTAGGGGGGTGGCCTTTCGGGAGCGGAAAACCTCCAGCAACTTCTCAAACCTCTCGTCCAGAACGCTTAGAACTCCCACCCCTTTTCCACCGGTGAGCCGTTCAACTAACGTACTCTTCCCCACAAACGAGGGGCCTATAACGAAGACCTTCACGGCGGCTATTCTACTCCGGACTACCTGGCCACGACCACTATGGGCCGTACCACCTTCTGGCCGCCGTCAACCGTATTTACCACGACGACCAGAGCGTATATCCCGGGGGGCATCCGCCGTCCGGAGTCGTTCGTCCCGTCCCACTCGTATATGCCGGCACCACCTCCCTCGGCGATGGTCTTGACTACCCTGCCCATCCCGTCGTAGATCCTCAGGGAGTACAGGCCGTTGGGCCCCTTCACCTCTATCCGGGCCGTCTCCTTTCCCGCGATAAAGACGTTCTTTGATATGCGCACCTGAAGGTTATCGGACCTGTAGGCCTCTCCCGGAACGGACATGAGGTCCGCGGACTTCCGCGGTATCAGCTGGTACCCGGAGGTGTATGGGGCACTGTTATCGTACTGCCCGACTATACCCGTAATACTCACGTAGTCCCCTATCTTGATGCCGGATAGGTCTATACCTGTGCCCGGATACACGTAGACCGTTATGGGAACCGTCCCGTTATACACCGTGAAGGACTTACCTACACCCGCGTACGATGGGAGGGAGGTCACGACGACCGTATCCACCCTGACCAGGTTGCCCTCAAGGTCCTCGTTCAGGCCCTGCCCCTTCCGGAGCTTTATGGGAGAGGGCACCTCTCCCCTTCCGAGTACCTTTACGCTGGAGAAGAGCACCTCGGTGAGCCCGTTGTACTCCGTAACGGTGCCTAACGCTACCAATAGCATTCCCTCTTTCAAGCCAAGGAATCCGGAGGAGTAGAGATTCACCCCCCCTGTACCGTCGTATATGTAGGTGGAGGTGCTGGTCGCGCTGAAGGCGGAGGCGTCCGCCAGAACCACCCCTCCGACTAAGACGGTCTGACCTAAGAGGTTGGAGGAGTAGTCTTCGCCGTGGGCCTGTATATCGGAGATGGGCGTGGTGAAGTAAAGCCGGGGGGAGAAGACTGACCTTCTGTATATGTCAAGGGTATCAAGGGAGGAGTAGAGGAGAAGGGTCAGGGAATCTTCGCTGTGGGCGTCCAGAGATAGGGTGAGGGTGTCGGCCGTGAATAGAGGGTTCAGGAACTCCGCACAGGTGGTATCACCGAAGGTTTGAACGTTGTCGGGGGAGCGGCTTCCGAGGGAGGACCTACCCATTTCGGAGGAGGATAACCCTACGGCGCACACCTTGAACTTGGCCACGGGATTGAAGGAGGTCAGATAGAACTTCCACGTGGAGGGTTTGCCCTTGGTTGTGAAGTAGGGGGTCTGGGAGCTGAGCATCACGGAGTTGTAGAAGATGAGGTCCGAGGGCTCCCTCGGGACTATCCTGTATATGTTCCCGGCGCTTCCGCTGTCCTCATCAATGACCCCCACTAAGTCAAAGATGGTGTCGGGGGGTGGGAAGCTCTCAACTCCCCCGTACCTGTCAAGGTAGAGGTTTCCGGAGTTGTTGTACTTATCCACTATGGGTACGTTCTCCCCTACCGGGACCCGTATCAACGTGGTGTCAAACCTCACGCTATCCACCCTGATCAGCACGCCGGAATATCTCTCACGTGCCCTGTTTAGTCCATCCACCGTAATAGGTTCAGGTACTCCCACCACCTCACGGCGCAGAATATTCGGGTAGGAGATCTCCTCAAGCCCTCTGTAAGGGGAGAACTCTCCCTCCGCCACCACCAGCTCACCGGGGTTTAATCCGGTGTTCCCGTAGAGTACTATACCCGCTACGGTGTCCCTGAAGGTGTCCTGTACGTACGCCTTGTTTCCGAATACGGCGCTAACTACTCCCCTTATCCTAACCACCTCGTTGATAAGGACTGGTCTCTCGGAGAGGACGTTGTGGAAGAACTTGAGGGGGACGGTCGTATCCTCCCTTATCACGACCACCGGTACGGCGACGGAGAGCGTATCCGTGGAGTTTGCCAGTACGACCGAAAGGTTCTTCAGTCCCTCGCTCCGGGTTATCACCAGGTCGCGCAGAGTTACCCTGGCGTTCCCTCCCGGGGAGAAGGTGAAGGAGGAGAAGGTTATACTGTTGGAGGTGGTGCTAACCGACGCGTAGTTGAAGGCGCCGTCCGTGCTGTACCCGTTGAACGTGGCACTGTCCCCTAAGGATACACCGACGAAATTAACGGGGTCGGAGGAGGATGAGAGGGAGAAGGTCAGGGTCAGGGTCCACGGGGTGTTCTTGGGTATAACCTTCCCTTCGCTCAGGATGGAGACGTCTATCGCACCCAGACTGAACAGAAACATATACGGCTATTCTAAACCCGTAAATCTCATATACCGACACTTAGGAGCAGGGCGTCCCATATTAGGTGGGAGGTCCATACGGGTGTTAGGTCCCTGTAGTATAGGTAGAGGAACCCCCAGAAGAGTCCGGCGAAGAGAGAGGCTAAGGTCAGGGCCCAGTTGCCGGAGAGTACGTGGGCGGCCACGTAGAGCAGAACGGCGATGAGATAACCGGGAAGTTTCCCGACCTTGAGGATCAGGATGCGCTGCACTGTCCCTCTCCAGAAGAACTCCTCTGCCGTAGATACGGTGAAGACGACGGGGACATAGACGTAGTTAGGGGCTAAGGACCTCAACGCTTTGGTACTCTCAACGTAGGCGTTCAGGTAGGGTACGTGGTGCCGGACGACGTAGGAGGAAACCCACGTTATCGCGAAGAGGAATATACCCCATAGGGCACCGTAAAGCAGGTCCGAGAGCTTTGGCCTTATTACGGATAGCACGCCGTGGCCCAGAGAGAGACCTATCATTACGAGGGCCGTACCGAAGATGGCGTACCAGAAGTTAAAGGGGCCACGGAAGGAAAAGGCCCAGAGAAGGCTCACTAAGAGTACCTCAAAAAGCAGGGCTATACTGCGCATAGATTTCCTTCCGATCCTCATAGTATTGTCGTATGCACTTATATGCAGGATTTAAGATAAGTTTAAACAAATTCTTCTTTTTAAGGTGTTTTACCCTTAGCTCGCCCATATCTCCTCATCATTGCGAACGTCCTTTCTCCATATTCCTAAGATAGCGTGCGGAATTTCTGCCAACGAACAGAAGGTATCCGAAGTCCTGCTCAAGAGTGAAGGATTTGGGCGGAGGCGTGAAGTACCGCAGCGGGATGGCCGCTTGTTGTTCAGGTGTAATAGACCCGAAGAGAAGTAGGGAGCCGGCCGAGGTTTCATCTTAATTATCCTCCACCTTTTTAATTTTGCTTAACTTTTTTTCTAATTCTTCAGGAACAATGATTTTCAGTTCATCCTTTAACTTTTGATAATAAACAATATCTACCTCTATTTCTTCTGCCAGCATTTTCTTGGATTGGTATGTAATTGGTTTTAAGCTAATGGGTACTCCTCCAATATAACCGTCAATTCCCTTGCTTTCTTCCTCAGGTGTTGATAGTCTATACTCAGTGTCAAATTTTTCAGCTATCTTTTTCAATACTGCTTCTTGAAATCTCAGCCCTATAAAGGTCTTTACTATTACCAAATCCCTTACCCATTGCCGGATCATGTCCTCGTCAATTTGTTCAATTACATCTCGAAAATTATTTATCATATCTAAAATTTTTTTAGTCGCTCTGTCTATAGAATCCGGATGCTTTTTTAGATACCATTCTTCCCACTCTTCTAATGTTCTACCTGTAAATTCTTTTATAAGCTCGGTCATCTGGCCAACAACTTTAGGCCTTGTTGCCTGGGCATTCTGGTTCGCCAAGTTTATTATTTGAGTTGCATACTTTGGAAATTCCGGAGATTCTATCTCCATCAGTCTTCGTATTTCATCAAACTTTATCTTAAACTTCATAAACACACCTCAACGATTAATTTTCGTTTCTTCTTTACTCATCTCCTTAATTTCTGCAAAATAGTTCTTTTCTAATTTTTTAAATTTCCCCTTTAAATCAAAATCAGAATTTTTATCTACCGTTGCAAACCCACTCTTTATTAAATATGCATTCACAAATATCCTGTTTTTAAGATATACGTATGCTTCTACTACATCCTTGTCTGCTATATACCCCTTGTCAAATTTGAGATACACCTTCTTCTTTAGAACATATTCCCTTAAATAGGACATGGCAGCTTCTAAATTCGTTATTACTATACCTCTTAATTTAACCATAAGTCCGGTATCTAATTTTAACACTCCTCCATCTAAAACATCAACCACCTTATACAATTTATCTTTACCGAACCTTAATTTTCCCGGTTCTACAATGGGTTTTGCATCCTTTATTCGTGGTACGTAATCTATGGTTTCTGGAATAATTGGATTCTCCCTCTTTATAACCTTAATTTTTTTCCCATATACATATAAACCCATCGTTCTTATTTTCTTGTTTATAGCCTTCAGAAAATCCTCATTTATCTCGTATCCAATTGCATTTCTACCCAATTCTAACGCTACCTTTACAGTGGTTCCACTCCCTAAAAACGGATCCAAAACAGTTTCACCAACGAAACTAAACATTTTTATTACCCTTTTGGGTAATTCATCTGGGAACATTGCCTGATGTTCTATCTGCCTTGCACCTCCGAAACGCCAATGCCCATAGAAATACTCTTTCCATTCTTCTTTGGTTAATTTGGACTTTTCTTTAATCTCCTTCGGGATTTTTTTACTTTTGCCGGGTTTTTTGAATATGAGAATGTACTCGTAATCAATTTCTACCATCCCATTTGGGGGATAAGGATATGAACCCATCACATTTGCTCCGCCAGTAGTGTTCATTGTGGTTTTCTTCTGCCAGATTATTGATCCCATATAATCAAAACCTATATCTTCGCATTGTGCGATTATTTCTGCATGGAGAGGTATAATTTTGTATCTTCCATAAACTATGGATCTCGCAAATTGATCGCCTACGTTAATAACCAATCTTCTTCCGGGTTCCAATACTCTATAGGATTCTTTCCACACTCTATACAAATCTTTTAGATATTCATGAAGTGTTTGTCCATATCCTATCTGATTTTTAATTCCATAATTTTTTATAGACCAATAAGGGGGCGATGTAACAATTAACTGGATAGAATTATCCTCCACCTCCGGCATTCTACGACTATCCCCAATTATTATTTTAGCCCAGTTTTTCATGGTTGTTCCTCACAGAGCGCAGTATTGTGTACCCACCTATCTTTAAAATCTCCACCAAGTGGAGCGGAGGGGAGTCGAACCCCCGACCCCCTGGTTGCAAACCAGGT
>CAYYQD010000062.1:0-9855 GCA_964473735.1 uncultured bacterium | reverse complement strand
TAGTTGAGACCCAATCGGGTCGGAAGGTGGGTAAGTTCGTGCTCCGGTGATTTCCTCTTACGGTGTTTTCCCCCCGCCTCCGGCGGGGGGAAATTTTTGCATTATCTCTTCCTTGAGGTACAGAGCCCAGGGATCGTGCTCATCCCTCAGAAAGTTCCCACGCCTAAGGGTTATCCTTACGTCCGTCGGCAGATAACGGTACCTGCCCAACTCCGAGAGAGCCTGATACAGCCTCCTCTTAGGGTTTTTCACGTTGGGGAACACCAGGTCCAGATTTTCCTCTAAGGCCTCTCTACCCAGAAGCCTGAGGTAGGCCAGAGTCACCAGTACCTTTTTGGAACGGAACTTCACCTCACGTTTCCCTTCGTATAACCGTAGTTTCCCGGCAAAGGAGAGGTAAGGTCTGGAGTACTTCCTTTTACTGACGTACCACCAGAGGTCTTCTAACCCCTTCAGCTCCTCCGGTACCTCGTACTCCTCCCCAAAGCGGTATTTCCTCATGAGGTCGTAGTGGGCACGCAGGAAACCGTACTCCTCGGGTATATCTCCTGCCTCCACGAAATCCCCATCGGATACGAACGATAGGAATATCTTGCTCAATAGGGCCGAGAACCTATCTCCTAACTTCTCAAAGGTATTCACGAGCATCTCCAGTGTCAGAGCCGACGTGTCCAGAAAAGCCCTGTACCTCATAACCTTCATAGCGTTGGCCACCGATCCCCGGGATAGGTAGCCGTTTACCATCCTCTCAATTCTGTCGCATATACCTTCCAGCTCCCCCGAAAGGAGACGCCTTATGAACTCCAGAGACTCTTTAACCTCTCTCCCGAGCTCTCCGTACTCGGGGAACACCTTCAGGTTGATGTCCTCCCCCCTGTATAGCCTCAGCTTGCTCTCTATGGTTGCCACTACCAGCTCCCACACCTCCGGGTTATCGTAGCGCTCCACGAATAGGCGATCCCTTTTGACGCGCTCAAGCAGGCTCAACGCTTCGTCGGTTTGGCCCAGCTGGGATCCCAGAATATCGGCCCTTATTATCAGGTTATCCACCCTGAATAGGGTCTCCTTAAGGGCGGCAACGTTGAGGGTGCTGGCATGAACGTAGAGTTCCCATGTTATAAAGCGGTCGTCTCCCCCTCTTTTCCTCCACATATCAAGGTAGTACCTCTGCTTCTCAACGTCCCCGAGGTCCACCAGGGTCTCAAGGACGTAGTACAGGTTCTGGCCGCTGAAGTGCTTTTTCAGACGCTTCTTAGCCTCCCTGTAAGCGGCGTATATACGGTTATCCTTCCAGAGCTCCTCTATGTTTATCATCCTCCACCTCCCGCATTATGGGGGGACGACTTAAACGTAGGGAAGGTGTTGGGAGCGTTTCCCCGTCCCACCCAAGCACGGATAGGATCTCCCCCCTCCTCCGTTTTCGGCGTCGTTATCAATCGCAAAGGCACCCTCCTTGAAGAAGTCCCGGGTTTGAAGTGTTCCCCCCCGCCGTCCGTACAGGCATCTTCGCATATTATACGACCGAAGGTGAAGAGTATCCCTCAGAGTGCGCTCGTACCATGGCTTCGCCTTTGAGGGCATCTATCGTACCGCCGGAAGCAACCCCTTCGGATATAGGATTTCCCTCCATCGGAGGTACCTCCCCTGCTCTACCACAGTATAATCCCCGTCTATGCTGAGCCTTGTGATCTTCTTCCCGCTTCTCGCGGCCGTACCGCTATTTTTCTTTAGACCGGAGTGGAGAAGGACCTACTGGGTTTACGCTACGTTTGTGACCTTAATGGAGCTCCTATTCTCTCTGGGGCTCCTCGCCGGGTTTGACTTCAGCCGGGCGGCTGAGTTCCAGTTCGTGGAGAGGTACGTCTTCTTCGGCCTTGAGAACGCCCCGTATTACGTAGGGATAGACGGGTTGGCCCTCATCCTGATCCTCCTGACCACCTTCCTGACCTTCTTGGGCATAGTCTCCTCTTACAACTACATCAAGGAGAAGGTTCAGGCCTACGTCATAACCATGCTGCTCTTAGAGACGGCCATGATAGGCGTTTTCGCCTCCCTCAACGTCATCCAGTTCTTCATCTTCTGGGAGGCTCAGCTCGTACCCATGTTCATCCTGATAGCCCTCTGGGGACACGAGAACCGCGTGTATGCCGCCTTCAAGTTCCTGATCTACACGGCGGTCGGATCCGTCCCCATGTTGGCGGCCATAATCTGGATCTACCTCAACTACGGCACCTTTGACTACCCCACCCTCCTCCAGACCCTTCCCGGGGCCGCTGCCGATATTCAGAGGATCCTCTTTCTGGCCTTCTCCATAGGCTTCATGATAAAGGTCCCAATGTTCCCCTTCCACACGTGGCTACCGGACGCCCACGTTGAGGCCCCTACCGCCGGCTCCGTCATACTGGCGGGGATACTCCTCAAGATGGGTACCTTCGGCTTTTTGAGGTACTCCATGCCCCTATTCCCGGCGGGGTTTGAGGCTTACAGAGGCCTCATAGCCGTGCTGGCCATAATCGGTATCATATACGGCGGCCTGATGGCGTGGGTCCAGTCCGACATGAAGAAGCTGGTGGCCTACTCCTCGGTCGCCCACATGGGCTTCGCCATGTTGGGTATAGCCTCCGGAAACCCCATAGGCATACAGGGAGCGGTGCTGGTCATGATAAGCCACGGCTTAACCACGGGGGCCCTGTTCTTCATAGTGGGTATGCTCTACGAGAGGAGACATACCCGCCTGATAAGGGACTACTCCGGTATAGCCAACGGGGTGCCCAACCTCTCGGCCTTCTTCGGGTTCATGGCGCTGGCCTCCATAGGACTACCCGGACTCTCCGGTTTCGTGGGAGAGTTCCTGAGTATGATAGGGGCTTACAAGTTTAACCCCCTCTGGGGCTATCTGGCCGCACCCGGCGTTATAGTGGCAGCCATATACATGCTATCTCTCGTGAAGAGGGTGGTGTTCGGAAAGCTGGATCCCGAGAGTGCGAAGATGCCCGACCTATCCTTCCGTGAGGTCCTTATACTGGCGTCCCTCGCCGTCTTCGTGATCTGGATCGGGGTCTATCCGATGCCCTTCCTCAACTTCACGGACAAGGTGGCGGGAATTATAGTGAGCGTTCTACACTGATGGGTAAGGAGGACGGCGCCGGCCGAAATCGGCCCATCCTGTTGGTGCTCTCGGCCCCATCGGGGGCGGGGAAGACTACGGTGGCCCGCCGTCTAACCGAGGATTACGGTTTCGTGCATGTGGTAACGGCCACGACCCGACCCCAACGGCCGGGGGAGAGGAACGGCATAGACTACCTCTTCGTGGATAGGAAGACCTTCCTGCGATGGATAGAGGAGGGAAACCTATTTGAGTGGGCGGAGATATACGGGCAGCTCTACGGAATACCGAAAGACCATCTTTATGCTCCGCTAAAGGAAGGGAAAAACGTCGTACTCACGGTGGATGTAAATGGAAAGAGGGCGCTTGAGAGGGTGTTCCGCGAGGATCCGGATGTACGGTTCGTTAGCGTATTTTTAAAACCTCCTTCCCTAAACGTGCTACGGGAGAGGCTCCTGCGCAGGGGGGATCCTCCAGAGGAGGTGGAGAGGAGGCTAAGGAAGGCGGAGGAGGAGATGGGTTGGGCCAGCGAGTACGACTACGTCGTAATAAACGACGACCTCAACCGCACCGTCGGGGAGATAGCAGGGATACTCGGCTTAGATGGACAGGGTAGAGCGGATTAGAGAGATAGACGCTCTAATATCCTCCGGTGATTACGACTCCGCCCTCGGCCTTCTGGAGGATCTGGAGAAGGAGATGAGGGAGGAGGGAGGTAGCCCACAGCTTTTCAGCGTCCTGTGGAGGAAGGGATGGATACTCTACCGGAAGAGGGACTTGCGCGGTGCCCTTGAGTCCCTCGTAGAGGCGGCCGACCTCCTGCCGTTGGAGTCCTTGACCCCCTCCCTGCTGTACAGGATGGTCTTCGTACTCTCCACCGCCGGGGCTGTGGCCCACGAGATGAAGGAGTTTGAGAGGGCCGTAGAGTACCATCGCAGGGCGATAGACATCCTTGAGAGTATTGGGGAACATCTCCCACCGGACAGGTTCTACGTGGATACGGTCAGGTTGCGGAACAACTTAGCCAACTCCCTGGTGGGTATGGGTAAGTTCTCCGAGGCAGAAGAGACCTATCTGTCGGCCCTATCTCTCATAGACTCCGTTGAAGTGAAGGGTAATGTCCTACACCTGAAGGCCGACCTCCTTTACAACTTGGGCTCCCTCTACTACTACCTGAACGACGTAAAGGCGGCCTGCAGGATGTGGCGGGAGGCCTCTATCCTCTACGACACCCTATGCAGGGAGCAGGGGGATGAGGTGTTCTGCCGCAATGCCGGTAAGCTCTCCTCCTCCCTTGAGATGAACTGCTCGTAAGACTAAAGGAATGGGAGGTGCTTTTAGGGACTATACACGTCGGATAATCGGGCCTCCATAATGGATAAAAGTCCCAAGCGCCCCGTCCCGTCAGAGCGACACATAAATCTGTATAAGATCCCACCCGGAATACGATTCCCCATATTGTGGTCCTGAAGGCGAGCGAGGAAACGTTAGGCTCTCGGACCTACGCAAAGCTCCGTGGTATCACTTTGGGTACGAATCCATCGGGAGCGGTACCGTCGTCGGACGTGCCGCTGAGGTACTCCCCCTCCTCATTCAGCAGGTCCTACACCCGCCCTTGGGCTCCTCCCTGCGGCATCCTTTGTCGTCGCACACGTACCCCGGAGGGGGTCGGAGGCCCACATCTTTTACCTTAAGCACGTACTTCACCCACTCACCGGCTAATGGATGGTTGAAATCCACCAGTACGGTATCCTCCCGTACCTCTAAGATCGTCATGGCTATGGGCTCCCCACTCTCCTCCTCCCTCATATACAGAACCTTTCCGGGGGTTAGGGGAAGGCTCCCGAACTCCACCTTCGGTATCTCCCTGACCAGCTCCTCCTTGAACTCTCCGAACCCCTCCTCCGGCGGTAATTCCACCACCACCTCCTCCCCCACCCTCCTCCCCTCAAGGGCACTCTCCAGCTTCGGGTGTATGTGGCCAAAGCCGTGGCGATATACGAACTCCCCTTTATCCACCAAGTCCCCGTCCTTCAGGTAGAGCTCGTACTCAACGGTGATGTACCGGGTTGGATACACGACGTCAGGACTGGGGGGCATGGCCGAATATCTCCTTCAGGGCATCCTCAACGCTATCTATGAAGACGAACTTCAGGCGCCTCTTTATGTGTTTGGGTACGTCCTCAAGGTCCTTGGAGTTCCACGAGGGTAGGAGGACCTTCTTTATCCCAGCCCTATCTGCCGCCAGCACCTTCTCCTTTATGCCTCCAACGGGCAGGACCTTGCCGCGTAGGGTTATCTCCCCCGTCATGGCGACGTCCGGTGGCACCTTCAGGCCCAACGCTAAGGAGTAGAGGGCTACGAACATGGTTATACCGGCGGATGGACCGTCCTTGGGTATAGCACCGGAGGGAACGTGGAGGTGTATGAACCCCTTATCCCAGAAGTCAGGCTCTACGCCTCTATCGTAAGAGTACTTCCGGGCGAGGGTCAGGGCGGCCTCGGCCGACTCCCTCATCACCTCACCGAGCTTACCCGTCAGCTTAAACCCTTTCTCTCCGGGTACCCTTAAGGCCTCAACGAAGAGGATGGAACCGCCGGTAGGGGTCCACGCCAGCCCCGTTACCACCCCGATTCGTGCCTCCCTCTCGGCCAGCTCCGGGTAGTACTCCGGAGGTCCTAAGTACTCCTCCACCTTCCGTTTCGTTATCCTCATCCTACCACACTTCAGCTTCCCCTCCTCTATCTGGAGGGCTATGCGACGGAGGATCCGGTTTATCTTGCGCATCAGCTCGCGCACTCCGGCCTCCCTCGTATATTCTTCCACTATACGGGCTATGGCCTCCTTCGTGAAGGAGACGTCGCAATCGGTCAGACCCGTCGCCTCCCTCTCTTTGGGGATGAGGAACTCCTCGGCTATGTGTATCTTCTCCTCAAGGGTGTAGCCCGGTATCTCTATCACCTCCATGCGATCCAGAAGGGGGGCCGGTATGGTCAGGGTGGTGTTGGCCGTCGTTATGAAGAAGACTTTGGATAGGTCAAAGGGGAGGTCAAGGTAGTGGTCCTTAAAGGAGTGGTTCTGCTCCGGATCCAGCACTTCTAAGAGGGCGGAGGCCGGATCCCCCCTCCAGTCCGTGCCTAACTTGTCTATCTCGTCCAACATCATAACGGGGTTATTCACCCCGACGTCCCTTAAGGCGGAGATTATCTTGCCCGGGAGGGCCCCGACGTAAGTCCGGCGATGGCCCCTTATCTCGGCCTCGTCCCTCACACCCCCCAGACTTATCCTTATGAACTTCTTGTTGAGGGCCCGGGCTATGGACTTACCTAAGGAGGTCTTACCCACGCCCGGGGGTCCCACAAAGCACAGTATGGGGGCCTTCCCTTTGGGGTTTCTCTTACGGATGGCTATGTACTCAAGTATCCTCTCCTTAACCCTCTCAAGGTCGTAGTGGTCCTCGTCTAAGACCTTTCGGGCGTTGGAGAGGTCCATGTTGTCCTCGCTGGCCTCCATCCACGGAAGCTCCAGAATCCACTCAAGGTAGGTGCGGATGACGTGGTACTCCGGTGAGGCCGAAGGTACCCTCTGCAGTCTCCGTAGCTCCCTTTCGGCCACCCTCCTGACCTCTTCGGGTAAGGCCTTACTTCTAAGTCTCTCCTCCAACTCGGCTATTTCGGACTGCTCGTCGGCTATTCCCAGCTCCTTCTGGATGGCCTTGAGCTGCTCCCGCAGGTAGTACTCCCTCTGGGCCTTCTCCATCTCCTTCTGGACCTCTCGCTGGATACTCTGGGCTACTTCGGCTATCTCTATTTCACGGGTAAGGTAAGTCAGTATCTTCTGGAGCCTCTCCTTTACGTCCAGAGTGGCCAGGACGTCGTACCTCTCCTCGGGCTTCATGTTCTGGATTAGGGAAGCTAAGATGTCGGCGACGGCTCCGGGTGTGGGGGCAGATGCGAGGGCGTTTATGACCTCCGGAGGTAGTTTCCCGTACTCGGAGAGCTTACGGGCAGCATCCAGAACGCTCTCCCTTATAGGTTGAATCTCCGTATCTTCGTACTCCGGTTCCTCTAAGACCTCTACCTTTCCCCTAAGGTACGGTTCAACCTGCGTTATCTCAAGGAGGCGTATCCTCTTTATGCCGCTCAGGACTATGCGGATGTTCCCGTCGGGGAGGCGGTTCATCCGGACTATGATGGTAGCCGTGCCTATGGGGTAGAGGTCCTCCATGGACGTGGCCTCGGCCTCCGGATCCTTCTGCATGAAAGTGGCTATTATCTTGGGCTCCACGGGGGTCGCCAGGATGTCGTTTATGAGGCGCTTGGACCTCTCCACACCCACCAGAACGGGTGCGGTTGAGAAGGGGAAGATCACCCCTCCCTTTATGGGCAAAATCGCTACTTCCTCTGGAATTTCAACCTTGGGTATCTGCATGGCTCAATCTACTTTTATCTCTATCTTCCTCTTCTTTTTCGGAACCTTAACCTCAAGGAGTCCGTTCTCGTACCTGCTCGTTATTCCCTCAACGTCTATCTCGGCGTCAAGGCGAATGCGCCTCTCAAAGGGGCCGAAGTATATCTCCGCTATGTGATACACCCTCTCCTCCGGGCCCTCCGGCTCCGGTCTGTACCCCTTCAACACAAGAACGCCACTGTCGTATATGACCTTGAGGGAGGACTTGTCGGCCCCTCCAACGGCGAGGTAGATGACGAACTCGTCCTCGGTCTCGTATGCACTTATGGGAGGCCTATACACACGGTAGGAACCTCCACTCGTAAGGCTCCCTATCAGCTCCTCAAACTCCTCAAACGGGTCCCTGAACATATCACTTCAGGCCAAAGGCCACCAGCACCTTTATGGCGTCCCCGCGCTTTAGATACGCGGGCTTACGGAGTCTCCTCTTTCTCGCTTTGCTCTTCTTGGGTCCGAGGTTGTGCCTGCGGCCGCTTCTCGCATGCTTAACCTTACCACTACCGGTAAGTTTGAACCTCTTCGCAAAGGCCCTTTTGGTCTTTATCTTCGGCATAGGTGTCTATTCTACTGCAGAAACGCCCACCTCTCCACCTTTCCCATCGTAGGAGGGGTACCCATTTATAATTTAATGTTATGGAGGATGCCAAATACGTATGCGTGATAGGGGACGTACACGGCCATCTACAGCTGGCTTTGAGCGTGGCCCATCTGTGGCAGAGAGAGCTGGGGGTTGAGTTTGAGGCAGTACTTCTGGTGGGGGATCTGGGGACCTTTACGTCCGAGGATAGGCTGGATAAGGCTACCAGGAAGTTCGCCGAGCGCAACCCTATGGAGCTGGAGTTCATGTATCAGTGGCTTCAGACTCCACCACCCCCGTGGATAGAGGGAATATTCAGGCCCGTGTCCGAAGGGGGACTGGGTATAAAGAACGTCGTAGCCATACGTGGAAACCACGAGGATTTTGAATATCTGCGGAGCATAACGCCAGAATCCGCCCCGGATATGCCCGTCGGACTGGAGGACCTTCCTTCCCTTGACCCCAACGGGTTCATAAAGTTCCTTCCCAACACGTGGGTGGTAAGGTTGCCGGGCGGCACCACCGTGGCTGGCCTCGGAGGTGTGACGGATCAGAAGAAAGGCCTCATAACGGAGGAGGAACTTCTTACACTTATGGGGATATTAGGAGATTTAGGTCAGGTGGATATTCTACTCACCCATCAGGGGCCAGAGGCCGTACAGGAGGAAGCGGGCTCTCCCGAGCTCAACGACCTCTTGGGAGGGGCCCGTTATTGGTTCCACGGCCACGCCGTCCGCAATCCGGAGATCGTCACTGTCAGGGGAACTACGGTAGTACCTCTGGAGCACGCGAACTTCAGCCACGGCAAAGCTCTGGACCCCAACGGCTGGGCCATCCTGAGGTTAGGAGGCGAAGAGAAAGTCTGGAGGGGGCTCCCCAAAGAGACGCCGTATTTATCCCCCAACAACTGGATACGACGCAGGTTTAACGGACAAAAGGTGCTGGTATCTCCTCTTCTGTGGAACTTTCTGGAGTAAAGCGCATCCTATATCACGATTTATGCGTTTTCCTTGTATTAGGAAATGGGAATTATGGGGGTAATCGCGCCGGGATGATAGGAGGTGGTGCTGCGTAGCCAGAGCGATGAGGTGAAGTGTGTCGTTGCCGGAGTAAGCGCGCATGTCCGATATTTCGGTTTAGAAGCCGATTTTCAGCCGGGAATGGGGAGACCGCTTATAGCCCTATCCACAAACGGTCCCGTCATACCGGAATGATGCCACACTTGGAAGTGAATCCGCAGGCGTCGGGAGGCGGATAGAGAGCCCAATACTGGGACACCGAGCCCTGTTCCCATCGGTACCACTTATGCGAGTTTTATACCCAGAGTGATACCTCCACTTCACCGTAAAGAGATCTGTTGAACGAATGTTAGGTTAGCCGTCGTACTCCGGACGCTTAAACGAAGCAGGGAGAAGATACGCTATTATCCGGATGTTCCTGTCGCACGGTTACGATTTGATACCCTCCAGATTATCCGACCTATCCGTGAGGCTTAATGCTACCAAACTCGGACATATCTTCGTACTTTCGCCGGTACCACTTCCCCAAGTTTTATACCCAGAGTGGTACCTGCTGTGGATGGATACCCGCGCTTATACGACAGCGTGGATCGTGGAGGGCATTGGCGGTCTATTTCAGGCAAGACACCACTATGCCCCTCACTTGAAGCCTCTGTGTCGGAAGTCCCGGCCTGTCAGGTCC
>CAYYQD010000061.1:0-9894 GCA_964473735.1 uncultured bacterium | reverse complement strand
TACGTCCCCGGCGCCTATATCGGGGTCGTACTCTAAGGGTACGACCGGTACGCTTCCGAGGTGGGGAGGGAGTGAGGGTACCGTATCCCTCAGGAGTTTCCATCTCTCCTTCAACCAGTAGGCGGGGACCGGTACCATGAACTCCTGAATCAGTTGGATCCAGAGGACCTTCTGGTGCCTGTCGGAGGTTGTGGCGCCTTTGAGGGCGTCGGACAGGGAGAGGTCGGGGGAGAGTGAGAGCTTCCGCTGCACCCATCCATCTCCTACGGGCCAGTTCAGAGCGTCCTCCGGAAGCACCTCCACGCTTGATATGTCCCTGAATATGCTTTGGGCCTCTCTCCTGCTCAAAGATATGCCCTCCATAACCTTATAGGCTTCTTCGAAATTTCTTAAGTATCTGGTAAAACGCAAGGCATCGGTAGAATAAACGGCCGAGATCAGGCAGTGTTTATCCCTCTCAGAAAGAGGCCCTTCGTTGAGGTTGTCCATGGTAAGCTTGAGGAGGCCCCTCTCATACACCTTTCCGTTTCCGGATATATCCCCGTAAGAGGGGGGTGAGAATACCAGTACGTTGGGATAGTCGGGCGCGAAGTTCCCTTCGGTCTTGTAGCGGCGGAATACCCGTCCCATCCTCTGCACCAGCACATCGGCCGGAGAGAGGTCCGTAAGGAGTACGTCATAATCAATATCTAAGGAGACCTCTACCACCTGAGTCGCAATCAGGAGCCGGTTTTCCCCCTTGAGGACGGCCCTCTCCTTTAGGCGTCTGTCTCTGAGGGTGAAGCGGGAGTGAAGGAGTAGGGGCTTTAAACCTATATCCCTCAGACGCTCATAGAACTCCTGCGCTCTCCTAACCGTATTCAGGACGACCAGCACCCTTTTCCCCTCACCCAGAGCCTCTTTTACGAGGGATGGATCAACGTTCAAGAGGTCTTCCTCAATCACCTTCAGCCTATGCTTCGTCAGGTCCGGAACCTCGCGATGTATTGGCGCCTTAAGGTACCCCTTCAGGAAGGGGGGGAAGGTGGCCGTTATTACTAAGAACCTACCTCCTAAAGCCCGAACATCCTGCAAACCCCTAACGATCACGGCCATGGTTTGGGGGGAGTAGGACTGGAGCTCATCCACGACCACAGCGGAGTAGGATAGAGTAGCGAAGACCTTTTCGTGGCCGGGGTACCTGAGTACCGACGTAAAGACCTGATCCGCCGTTGAAACTATCACGTTGTGAGCCAGCTGCCGGGCGGTCTGGTAATGGTGGAAGGCGTCGTCTGTAAGCCGGGAGGTTTGCAGCATATAACCTATGGCGCTGGAATGGAGAAGGCCAACGTTTCCCGGACCAAAGATACGGGAAAGACGGGAGAACATGGCGTTGGTGGATGTGCGCATGGGCAGAGTATAGATGAGTTTGGACTTTCCGGCCCACAGGAGGGCCAGCTCCGTCTTCCCCATACCCGTTGGGGCCACAACAACGCAGGATCCATCACCTATCCGCGATAGGACACGCGTCTGCCAGAGCTTATCGGCCGTCTTCCCCACCTTGTTCTGCAGATACTCGTAGGTTTTGCTACGTTTGTTCAAAGGAGGGAGTTCCGCATCAACGTGGGCCGAAGCCGAATGGTCCGCCCTCATCAGGAGTCCCAAGAGTATAACGAACCTCCTCTCTATCCTATTTTCCAGATTGAGGGGACCTTCGTTCTCGAGCCTCTTTTTGAACCCCTGTACCGCCTTTTCGATTACCCTGATCCACAGGTGTATATCCACCAGCGTAAAGGGTTTCCCCATCTCCTGCTTAAGAATTCCAAGATTGTTCCGGAGACCGGCGTAAGCCTTTTTCAGGGTCGTGGAGTCGGGTATGTCCCTCCAGTGGTGGAAGGCTACTAAGAGGGGGAGGGGAGCCTTTAAACTTCTAACCTCCATGGTATTCTTTATTTCATCCTCCCGGAGGAAGGCTAAGGAGAGGTAGTTGTGGGGAACGACTTTACCCTTTCCTTCACCCCGAACGGCCCTCTGGAAGTCGGGGTCTGCCTTACCTAAATCGTGGAGGTAGGCCGCCCTCTTCAACAGATCCCAATCTTCCTTAGATAGGTCTATGGAAGCGTGGTGGCATATCTGCCCTATCCGTTTTAAAACTTCCTCCGTGTGTTCCCGCAGTCCTTCCGGTGGATTGGATTTTGCTAATAGCCTCATTTCTCTAAAACTTTTAGCATACCGAACCCCTGTCCCGTACGCACGCCCAGACCGTAGTCGTATATGAAGCGTAGGGTCTCCCCGTCCCCCTCTACACCCATGGAGCCTACGGCCCCCCGAACGTACCCCCCGTAGTGTCGTACCATGACCTCCCGTACGTAGTGCTCCTTCAGGCGAAATCCCTTCGGGGGGCGGCCCACTATAGCCTCCATCCTATCCTTCAGGATACTGTGAAGGCGGGCCTCGTAATCCTCGTCCTCCGGAAGCAGGTAGTGTCTCTTGGGGTCCCGCGGATCTGCGGAGGGGTCGTTGACCACGACCGGGGAGAGGGTGGCAAACCTTCCCGTTATAGGGGGTGTGGTCCTCAGACGCACGTCGGTGAGTTTAAAGGTCGGGGCATCCTTGCCAAAACTTATTCCCTCTCCTCTCCGTTTCATCCTTATAGCGAAATTTACGAGGGTGGCGAAGAGGTCCTCCCTGCCCGTTGAGAATTTGAATACCACCGTCCTGACGTTCAGGATACGTCCCCTCTCAAACCTCACTCCCCTGTTGAAGATAGCGGCGAACGTGTAGGGTTTTACGGCCCGTTTTTCGTAGAGGTCTGGAAACTCGTCGTAGAAGGCCGACTTTAGGAGAGATATGAACCTCCTCCTGTAGTCCGCCGGAATCTCTATGGGGGTGCCTCTGCGGAAGGTAAGGTCTATTCGCATTCCGCACCTCCGGTTAAGAATACCGGATACCCGTCCCTATCGGCGAGGGCTTTATCCTCGAGGTCAGTCCCCTTTTGAAGGTAGTAGGTTTTTACGCTCTGGAATACCCTTCTGCCGTTCCGTTTCCTGTAGTAGAAGGGTAGGGCGTAAAGGACGCCGTTTTCGGATACGTCGTACCTTACGGCGAGCGCCTCCGGTATATAGGCGTCGTTCTTCAGATCCTCCACGCACTTACAGGTGGCCTCCGTCATCTCTACATCTTCAACCCTCACTATGTCCTCGTACCTTCCCAGATGGAGGTATCGGGGCGGGTCTAAGAAGGCCTCCTTTAGCCTTCCAAGTAGGTCTTCGTCGGCGGAGACGTGTATTATTACCCTCACGTCGTGTAGCTCCGACACCAGCACCGGGTAGGGGGTGACCTCCCCCTTCTTGTACTTGCGATAGCGCACGTAGTTGCGTATAAGCCCTCCGTATTCCCCCTGAACGCTCAGGCGAATGCCGCGCAGGGTATCTTTTTCCCCAAGGGCGGCGTGGAGCAGGCCTAAGACCGAGGAGTAAGGAGGTAGGGGAAAAGTCTCAACGTTTTCAAAGGACCATGGGGTCCTGTAGCAGGCGTACTCCTGATAAAGATGCACCCTGAGGATCCTCATGTTCTTACCTCCAGTTTTAGAACTCCATCCGTCGTACGTTCGCAAATATTTACGATAAAATCTCTCGTTTTGAACGACTTACGCACAATACTTAAAATACCCCCAATTTCATCATATGTCTTTGGCAACGTTCTATACTTTACCATTTCAAAATCTCCTTGTATGTTATCTTACTTCCCTTTTCACTGGTTTCTAATTTCTTAAGTATCACCTGATATACACTGGTCAAATACTCCTTTTTGAAAATAACGAACCCATTTCTAAGTTTGATAAAGTTTTCATTAAAAATATTTAAAATACTCTTATATTTCAATTTTGTAGATTCCCTTACCCTTGGATTTTCCAGTTTGCTTTTCAACTCTTCCACATCCACTACAAGATAAGGAACTTCCACGATAATATCGCTGTAAGAACGTTGCCTTTTTGTGAATCTACGCTCGGAGGCTTCCCTCCTATAGGATACCTTTTTAACTTGAATAGCGACCTTTATATTTCTAAATTCTACAATAGCATCTATACCCATCATATCCAGCTCCGCAGATGATAGTATTTTTTCTGGAAATAAAGCGTTCCAGAGGTATTGAAAATGGAATTGGGTAAGGATGGACATCCATATTCTATACAACCTCGCCCTGAACCCTTCCTCAACGAATTGAATAGAACAACCGTAGAAGTACTTCTTTATGAATTCATAAATGTGAGGATGAAGTTTTTCGGCCCAATATATTCCGAAAATCTCGTCGTAATCCTTAAAATCTGTGGTATCCCAATAATGTCTATAAAATATTTCAAGGGGTAAGAGATGTCTGGGTAAATCCTGCTCTACGGTCTTTATTTTTCTCAAATAAGCATACTTCTGTATATCTATTGACCTCAGAAATTCCTCAAATTTGCTAAGCTCTCTCTCCCAGTCTCTCACCACGATAACACCCCCTTTAACCTCTTTAGTTCTTCTTTGGTCGGCAAAGGTAGAATCTTCAGCTGCGTTATGTTAAAATGGTAGGTTATATCTTTAAAGACATCCTTAACGTATCTTTTTATAACTTCTGAATTCAGAAACGAGACCACCTCATCCACAGAGAGGTTGAATTTCATATTCATTAAGGTAGGTTTTCTCAGTAAGTGATAGACATCTCCCATCCACGGATACGCCCTGTAGTCATAGGCGGCGCCTACCTGTCCGTTGCCTCTAAAACCCAGAGCAACAACTATGTGCGGTTTATCAAAGAACTTCCTCAATTTAGTTTTATCGTTCTTGTCTATCCAGTATCCTGTAATGGGTTCGTATATAACTCTACCTATTTTTAGATTTCTCCCGTTAAGAATCGGAAGTAAGCCGGCGCTATCAGGAGGCTCCTGCGTTTTAATAACGTACGGATTGTGTTTTATCTCCGGGGTCCGTGGAGATATTCTAATCGTGTATATATCGCCGATTTTAAAGCTACATATTTCATCAACCGCATTGCTGAAGTCTGAAGAAAACAGGACGATCTCACCCTTCCAGTGGTTATTTTGTATAATAGGTTTTATGTTTCCATCATTATATTCAAACAGGTATAACCTTTCCTTTTCTGCAATATCCTTTGTAAATCTCAGAATAACCGTCGTTATATCTGCCTCCGGCTTAAAAACATCCTTTCCCATGTATATAATTTCGGTTTTGCCATTATTGGACAAAAATGCGCGAAGTTTTTTAAACTCATCCAGTATCATAAAGGTGGCCGGAACTATGAATATAAGCTGACCGTTTTCCTTTAACAGCTTTACTGACTTCTCTATAAACGCCCCGTAAACGTTGTACTTTCCGTACCAAGTTTCGTAAATCTGTTTATACTTCCTCTTGGTCTCGTTGTCTACCCGTATCGTATAATGCTCCGATAGGCTCGGTATTCCATAAGGTGGGTTTCCTATAATTACATCAAAGCGCTCCGTGGTATCCCAGAGTAGATAGTCGCCGTGAATTACCCTTATGTCCGGTGTTAAGATATACCGTTTAGAGTACTCAATTAAATCCTCATTTATTTCCACACCTATTTTAGTGATAGCACGCCTGAATATTCGCTCCTTACGTCCCTTAATTCCCAGTAAGAAGCGACAGGTTCCACAGGCAGGTTCGAGGATTTTTAAGCTGTTCATATCCAACCTTCTCTCATCTATCAGGCTGACCATGAAGTCTATGACCCACGACGGCGTGAAAAATATACCCCAGTCTTTTTTTATACGTTCAACCCTTTTGCTCACGTGCTCCGTAGGACTTTTAACGTCCATATCTCCCGTCATCCTCTCCCTCCAACTTCAGAATCTCAACGCCCGCGGTGGCCAGAAGCTTCTCAAGGGGTCCCTTGTGGGACACCCCAACGAGAACTAAGGCCCTCTCCGCCGGTATGTGGGCCATCCCCTTCAACACGTAGGAGGCCATCTTCATATTGCGGGCGAGCCAGCTCCTGACCTTTAATCTACCGGGTACGCCTCCGTACTCGGATAGGACCCTCCATTGCTCCTCCAGTGCATCCGTGCTATCTTTGGAGTTTATGTGCAGAAAGAATCCTAAAAGATCCTCATTTTCAAACGATTTATCGTACAATACCTTCCACTTGTCCATTATCTCCTTAATTTTCTTGAACTTCCCTTCACTATCCAATCTTTTAAAGGTTTCTATCAGGGCGTCCGTCATGTGTTCGGGTACGTCCTCAACGAAGGCGTCGGCACCGTAAAGCCTGACATGGCCCAACCTCAGGGCCAGAGGGACGGCTATCAGGTCTATCTCGTTAGGGCGTTGTCCGTTCAGGTACTCCCTCACGTCCTCCCTCAAGGTTCCCTTCTCCCTATCCCCGAGGCGGGCCCAGTTTAAAACCGCCGACGGGAGGTCGTAGGCGGCCAGGAGGTGCTCTACCGCACCCTTCAAATCGCCCTCCTTGAGGAGGGCGTCGGACTTACGGTAGGCCTCGAACCAACCCACAGCGAGGTCTTTCTGCAATCTGGTAGCGAGATCCATATAGGCGCTTTCATCCCCGTACGTATCCTTAAGTAAGGCCCACTCCCACGGCGCTGGAGATTCAACGAATACCGCCCCGAAGTCGTAGGTGGCTAAGTACTCTACCAGACCTTCCATATCCTTCGGTGTTGGGTTGCCCCACTGCGTTCTGTAGTAGTCGGAGGAGTCTCCAAAGTGGACGGTCCCAAGAACTAACACTTTCATCCGGGTTCCTCCTATGGACGGGATGCCTTTAACCTTCCCTGTAGGCCTTTTCCACCTCCTCCGATATACGATCCAGTGCCTCGGAGGGACTCAGGGTGAAACTGTCCCCCATGCCTCTGAAGTCGTCGGTATTGGCGAACTCACCCTCTACGACGCCGCCGAAGGTAAAGTCCCTTACCTTCTTCCCATCTGCGAACAGGTAGAGGGAGGCATCTAAGACCTGCTTGAGGCTCTCCACGGTGAGGTGGGGACGGCCGGCACTCCACCGGACATTCAGGGCGTTATGGAAGAAGGGGTTCTTCACGGGATACACCCCCCCGACCACTACCAGAGGCTTCAGGTCCTCCCTGCGTCCGCGTATGTCCCTGTATAGGAACTTCGTAGCCTCTATGAGGGTCCTTACCCTGCGTACCTTTTCCTCAACCGGCAGGTGATGGTCGTAGTTCTCGTCCTCCCCCACGAGGTCCATGTCCACGTTCAGAGTGTAGCGGTAGTATGCGTAGGCCGTTTCCACGTTGGCTATGTTGGGGTCCACACGCTCCCCCGTTTGCCTCTGCAGTCTGTTGGCGAATCCCATGTTGTTCAGGAACTCCTGATCCCCGAAGTAGGGGTCAAGGCCAATTAAGTGGGTGAGGCGGGCGACAGCCGGACGGGTTATGGCCCTGTTCTTACTCTCCGTTATCATGTATCCGAAGAGGTCGGCCTCCTCGTAGAACTCCTCCTTCAGGGCGTCGGGGTCGTACTGAATGACGGCCTTATCCCCTCCCCCTTCCTTTTTAAGACGGGCCTCCTTCCACAGGCCGCTATCGAACAGGTATTGAGTTAGGCTATAGCGTAGGGCCTGACGTGAGGTGAAGGGGATGGTAGAGCCGTCCCCTCTATGCACCTTTTTCATCACGGATACGTTCCCGTACCCCTCGTCGTAGTTCATAGGAAAGGCTTTAACTATGTAGGTTATGCTTAAACCTTTACGCTTCACTTTGGACTACCTCCTTGTTTTCTTCCTTATCCGAATTATGCGTGCCGGGTGATACGAAACCGGAGAGAAAGGCCAGAGCCTTCTCCTGAAAGGTAAGGTGATCCTCCTCCGTCAGGAGAGAGAAGACTATATCCGGTACCTCCTCTTCGTACACTACGAAGAGTCGCAGGAGCTCGTTGTAGAACTCCTCCTTACGACCACCTCTTATTAGGCCTATGAACCTCTGCCCTATCCTCCGGCGCTTTTCCGGGTCTATCTGCTTCAGAACCTCCCCACCGACCCGCCGCAACGCCCACAGCCTTCTGTAAGCTTTCTCTACGCTTTCGTTCATCGTGCCTCCTCCTTTTAGCTGCCTTCTTACGAAGTTAATAAGATGCTCCAGAACCAGCATCCACCATACTGCCCGTGCCCGTATTCTGCCTTTCCCTTCCAGATAGTCCTTGAAGTAGGGGAATATCACCCCCTTGAGGGACACACGGTTGAGCAGACGCTTCAACACCTCGGTACCTAAATTCACCCGGACTCCGTTGAGGTCGTAAGGTACGTTCAAGCTTTCGGATAGGCTCTCTATCTTCCCTTCTGACAACCAGGCGAATACCATGGCCATACCTCTATCCACGCCGAAGTAGGTTAGCTTTGGCTTTGCCCCCTGTTTGGAGGGGGTGGGTTTTATCTCAACGAATAGGATGTTCTGCAGCACCCACGAGGACCTCTTCCTTACCGACTCCAGGGCCGTCTTCAGGGCGACTATGTACAGGTTCTGTTCTTCGTGTAATCCCCTTTCACCCATGTACCTCAGCGTTTTAGCGAAGTTCTCGTTCGTCCTGTAGGTGCTCCCAACGTCCGGCATATAGACGAAGATGTGGTCGGTTCCCTCAACGTCGTGCAGCGGCCACGGTTTCCGATTGAATCCGGCGAAGGAGCAGAGGAGAAGTAGCTGGCAGACCGGACACTTTTCCGGGGTATTTCCGTCGTAAAAGAAGTTGGGAAACTGGCTTACGCTAACCCCCAGCGGGGCGAAGTCTCCTTCCGTAAAGGGGAGGTTCTTCTTCCAATCCTTCGGTACGGAGAAGGACCTACCGCAGAAGGTGCAGGTGTGCTCGTCCCCCGTGTAGCTGTCATCCCCACGGAGCGTGGCAACGGCCGGTGAGACGTAGAGGTCGTGGAATTTCAGGATACGACCCGGGTCGTTCCCCTTGGGGTTGTTGACTTGCCCCTTGTTGAAGTAGTAGAATCCGAGGTGTCTGGAGTGATACGAAAAACCGCCTATGCTCTTGATGAGGTCGTCTATAACGTTCTTGACCTTGTTTAATTGCACGCTCGCCTTTTTGACCTCCCTCTCCACTCTCTGGAGATCCTTTTTGTACCTTCTCCACGCCCTACGACTTTCCGGGGATAAACTCACCTCTACCTCCCCCATCCACCTCTCTAAAACCTCAACGAACGCTCCGACGAACCCATCCCCTTCCCTTCTAAGGAGCCCTACTACCTCCCTCCTCAGCCTCTCCACGGGGACGTTATCGGGAGCCTTCTCCGAAATCTCGTTCAGCACATCCTCTATGAGCCAGTTCCAAACCTCACCCCTCGCGTTCTCGTACCAGGCGTGGAAATGCCCCTTTATCCGTTTAACGAAGTCCTCCCATCCCTCCTTCAGGTCGCCAGGGCCACACTGACCTTTAAGCTCTTCGCCCCATCCGGCCCGCAACCTGTCAAGGAGGTCGTTTATCCTCCTTTTACCCTCGTTCTTAGCGTCTTTAGTCTGTAAGATACTCTCAAGGACCTTCCTTATTTCCTTAAAACCGTCCTCCCTTAGGAACGTCAGGGTTGCGTACCGCCAGTACGTTAGGGCAAAACATTCCAGATCCTCCTCCCTGAGTCCATCCTCAACTATCCTATTGACCACCTCCTTCCCGCACTCCCAACCCTTCATCCGCAAAAATCCTACGATTCCGGCGCTAATTAGCCATCCATTTGCGTTTAACCTGTAAGCACTCATTTTCAATGGGTATTATAAGGTAGGGGAACGTTTAATGTTTGTTGCGGTATTCAAGTGGGGTATTGCGCACTAATCTCAAAAAATTTTTGTCAAATTTTTGCTCATAAATTGAGGAATGTATAACGTTATCCAGAATCCAGATCCTTTTCAAGGGAAGATGTGTCGTCCCT
>CAYYQD010000060.1:0-10115 GCA_964473735.1 uncultured bacterium | reverse complement strand
AGGTGGAGGACATACTCAAAGCCTGCGAGGACTGGAGAATAGACATAAGGGTACCTGTAAAACAGGGTAAAAGCACCCATATAAGGACCGCGAGCTACGACGTGGCGAAGTCTATCCTTGAGCAGATAGGGAGCACTTTACTCAAGGGGCACTTACCTTAATACGGTTCGGAACCTCAAACGTCCATAGCACGCGAACGGGTACTATCCCTCAAGCATCTCCTCAACCACCTTCCTGACCTCCCTCGGGTCCACCTTACCCCTGTACCTCCTCATAACCTGTCCCACGAAGAAGCCTATCACACCCTTCTGACCCTTACGGTACTTCTCCACCTCCTTCGGGTTGTTCCTTATGAGCTCCTCCACAAAGGGACGAACATCCACCTCCTCGGACCTGGGAGCGGAGGCTATCACCTCGGCGAAGGGTACTCCCTCGTTTATGTGCCTCTCTATACCCTCCTTGAGGTACTCCCTTATGAACCTGCCCTCCTTGAAGGCCCTGACGAACTCTCCGAACCCTACGACGTCAAACTCTCTAAGGCTCCTGCCGGCCTTATTTAACTTCCCCACGACCACGTTCGTCAGGAGGTCGGCCGTGAGCTTGGGGTCTACGTCCTTCACCCTCTCGTAGGCCTCGGATAAGGCCACGTCGTACGCTATGACGCTGGCAAGATGTGAAGGTACTCCCTCCTCCACGTACCTCCTCTCCTTATCCCACGGCATCTCCACCAGCATACCTTTAGCCTCCTCCAGTACATCGTCCCCCACGTACAGGGGAGGGATGTCGGGCTCCGGAAAGTACCTGTAATCGCTCTCCGTCTCCTTCACCCTCATCGGCTCCGTACTCTTACCGTTCCACATACGGGTCTCGTGCAGGATCACGCCTCCGGAGGACAGGACCTCGCTCTGGCGCTTTATCTCGTACCTTATGGCGTCGGCCACGGCCTTGAAGGAGTTGAGGTTCTTTATCTCCACCTTCGTCCCCAAACGCTCCGGATCCGGGGATACGGAGACGTTGACATCCACCCTCATCTGTCCCTTCTCCATGTGGGCGTCGGATATGCCCAAAAAACGCACGGCCGACTGCAGGGCTACGAGGTACCTCTTAGCATCTTCGGGGTCCCTTATGTCCGGGGCGGAGACTATCTCCAGCAGCGGGATACCAGCCCGGTTGAAATCCAGCAGGACGCTCCCGTCTTCCACGTGCAGGGATTTGGCCGTCTCCTCCTCAAGGTTTATCCTCTCTACGCGCACCCCCAGGAGCCGGGCGTTCCTGACTATTGGAACGGAGTACTGGGTTATCTGGTAGCCCTTGGGGAGGTCGGGGTAGAAGTAGTTCTTCCGGTAAAACTGGGAAACCCGGGAGACCTCTCCCTCAAGGGCCATGCCAAGGGCGACGGCGAAGACGACGGCCCCCCTGTTGGGCACGGGCAGGGTACCGGGGTGTCCCATACAGATCGGACACACGGCCGTGTTGGGCTCCTCCCACTCCCCGACAGGACAGGAGCAGAACATCTTACTCTTCGTCTTCAGCTCAACATGGACCTCAAGTCCCACGGTAGGGTAAAACCTCATCGGGAAGGTAGTATAACGGGGACTCAACCGGACCCGAACCTCCGGGCGGCCTCCCTTACCTTCTGATCCTCCTCAAGATTCACCACCAGCACCGTATCCCCCTCTATCACGACCCCCACACCCCTAACACCGACCAGTACCACCCTCTTATCCCCGGATATCACCAGATTTCCCTCCGAGTCCACGACCCCCGGAGGAGCGTCCCTGAAGGCGTTTCCGTGCTCGTCCCCGGGTAGAATGGATCGCAGGCTGGAGTAGGATCCCACGTCCGTCCATCCGAAGTTAGCCTCAATTACGAGGATGTTATGGCTCTTCTCCATTATGGCGTAGTCTATGGATATAGCCTCCACCTCTGCGAAGAACTCCTCGGGGGAGGTTAGGGACCCATCCCTGTAGAGGAGGGAGTATATCTGCGGTGCGTGTTTTTTCACCTCCTCTAAGAACGCGTCGCTCCTCCACACGAACATACCGGAGTTCCAGTAGAAGCTCCCTCTCCTCAGGTACTCCTCCGCCCTCTCTCTGTTCGGTTTCTCGTGGAACCTTACCACCTCGTATATCCCGTCCTCCACTTCCTTTCCCCGCTCAATGTATCCGTACCCGGTGTGGGGGTGGGTTGGCCTTATCCCGAAGGTCACTATCCTGCCGTACCTTTCGGCTACGGAGAACGCCCTCTTTAAGGTATCCCTGAAGCTCTCCACGGGATGGATGTAGTGGTCGGAGGGTAGGGCGGCCAGAACTAAGGGACCTTCGCTCTCCTCGTGGAGTAGGGCGGTGGCGTATATGAGGGCAGGGGCGGTGTTCTTGGGTACGGGTTCCACTATCACCCTGACGTTTTCCTCCTTCACCTTAGACGCTATCTTCCTGTTGGTCAATATGACCTTCTCCGCTACCCCCTCAACCCTCTCTAAGGCCAAGTCTAAGAGCGTTTTACCCTCCACCAGAGGTATCAGCTGCTTGGGACGGTCCGGGGTTGATAGGGGCCAGAGCCTCTCCCCCTTTCCCCCGGCCATAACGAGGGCGACCCTACGCATCCCTCCATTCTACGGTAGTGCGGTTAAACGAAATTCACGTAGGCCTCGGTTATGGTATAGACAGCCGGGGTCTCACCTACGAACTCCCCCTCTGCCTCAACGGGTAAGCCCGGGGTCTCAACGTAGAGGTTCCTACCGGGGATCTCGGCCACCTCCTTCATCTTCAGGTGCTGCCCGGAGTACACCTTGGGAAAGTTGAGCAGGAACCTGAGCCTTCCCACCCTCTTGAGGACTATGACCTTCGCCTCGCGGGATACGGGGTCGGAGTTGGGGGATATGTGCATTCCACCGCCGAAGTACGGAGTACGGGCGAAGACCAGCATCATCACCTCCATGGAGTAGGGGTCGTCGTCCACCCGGAAGCGAACCCTCCGGGGTCCGAACTCCTTCAGGGCCTCAAGAACCGCACCGGTGTATCCGAACCTTCCCAACCTCCTCCACCTGTCAAACCTACGGGCCACCTCCGCCCCGAACCCCACGTCGGACACCCCTATGAAGAACCTGCCTCCGGACTTCGTATCCACCCTTGAGAGGTATATCCGGTACCCGTCCCCGCTCTCCATACGCTGGAGCACCTCCCGGACCCTCCTCTCCGGCTCCCTCTCTATGCCCAAGCTACGGGCCACGTCGCAACCGCTTCCACCGAAGGTCGGGGCCACGAAGGGGAAACGCACGTTATGTACCAGACCGTTCACCACCTCGTTGAGGGTGCCGTCCCCACCGAAGACGACTATCAGGTCCGCGTCGCTCCCAGCGGCTATCTCCGAGGCGTGGCCCCTGTACTCCGTGAAAACCGTTCGCAGGGTGAAGTGCCGCCTCAGGAGGGGAGCAAACCTCCTATAGACTCTGGCACCGGATCGGGACACCGGATTCACTACGGCCTCGGCTATCATCCCACCAGCTCTTTGGGCAGGGCGAACCTTATGTTCTCCCTAACACCGTCCAGCTCCTCCACCTCCGTTGCTCCCATATCCTTTAGCTTACCTATCACCCTACTGACCAATATCTCGGGTGTTGAGGCTCCGGAGGTTATACCGACCACCGAGGCACCCCTCAACATCTCCTCCGATACGTAGCTCTCGTCCTCTATAAGGTACGCTGGAACGCCGCACTTCTCCGCCACCTCCCTGAGGCGGTTGGAGTTGGAACTCTCTCTGGAGCCAATGACCAGAACGACGTCGCTCAAACGGGCCAGCCTCTTAACGGCGTCCTGACGGTTCTGGGTAGCGTAGCATATATCGTCGGCCTTGGGCAGGACTATCTTCGGGAAACGCCTCTTGAGGACCTCCACTATCTCCCGCGTGTCATCTACCGATAGGGTGGTCTGGGTGGTCAGGGCCACCCTCTCCGGGTCGGGAACCTCAACCTTCATGGCGTCCTCCACGGTCTCAACTAAGACGACCCTGTCCGGAGCCTCTCCCATGGTTCCTTCCACCTCAACGTGTCCGCGGTGGCCTACCAAGATTATCGTATATCCCATATCGGCGAACCGGCGCACCTCCTTATGTACCTTATGCACCAGCGGGCACGTGGCGTCTATCATTCGCAGGTTCCTCCGTTTGGCCTCCTCTATTACGGCCGGAGATACACCGTGGGCGGAGAAGATGACTATGGAGCCGGGAGGGATCTCCCGGACGTCCTCAACGAAGATAACCCCCTTCCTCTTGAGGCTATCAACTACGTAGTGGTTATGTACTATGGCGTGGCGCACGTAAATGGGAGGCCCGTACCTCTCAAGGACCCTCTCAACTATGGTTATGGCCCTATCCACTCCGGCGCAGAAACCCCTCGGTTTCGCCAGCAGTATCCTGAATCCCACGAGGGTATTTTACAGGGGAGCATCGCCGCGCACCGCACCCATTGCTCCGCCATAATAGAGCAATATAAACACATGATGATATTCCCATAAAGGAGCGATAAATAGGATTTATACCCCATATCGCGGCACCGACCAGCACCATATCCGGAAGAATTTTGCCGTTAAATTAGCCAAATAATCGGACATTTTGTGCGTATAGCGACAAAGATCGTTTAGGGCCCTCCCCTGAGGATGAGACCCATCACGGAGACGACGAAGGACAGGAGGAGGGTGGCGGTCGTTAAGGCGCTCTCTCTGGACAGTCCGAAACTCTTAAAGGCCCAGAAGAGGACGGAGAGAGAGGTGGAGATGGAAACTGCGTAGGATATGCCCGTGGCCCCCAGAATCGCGGAGAGGGGAAAGACCAGAAGGACGTCGCTCACCGTGGCTATGGCTAAACCGACGTTCGCGTCCTTTCTTCTGAATATGGCAAATAGGTACGAGAGATAGACGGAGGAGAGGGCGTAGGCGGGGATGGTGGGAACGTACCCTAACATCACGGTGAAGGTGTTGGCGGCATCCGTGGGGGAGAACCTGCCCCTCACGAAGGCTACCCTTATGAAGATCTCACCGAACAGGACGTAGAGGAGGGCCACACCCAGAGTTATGAGGGAGACGAAGACTATACCCTTCCACGCGTGGGCACGGGCGTGGGTGTCGTCCTCGGAGACGCTCTTGGAGAGCACTGTCCCGGTGGCCACACCGAAGAGTCCCTGCGGCAGGTGTATCAGACGGAAGGCGTAGTTGAGGTAGGCCAGAGAGCCAGTAGGGAGGAAGGAGGCCACCACGGCGTTTATGAGGGTTGAGGTCTGGAGGAAGCCCGTGTTCAGGCTCATAGAGAACCAGTTTTTCAGGAAGTCCCTTATGGCCGGGTGCCGGAAGTTGGGCCTCTCGTACCCCTCCCACGCGAAGGGAAGGAGAAAGAGGAACTGGAGGGCCGTACCTAAGGTGAAGGCTGCGGCCCCCAATATGGGGTGGGAGCGGGCGAAGAGGAGAAGGAGGATGTTGCCAACGTTGAAGAAGACGGGGGATACGCCGGTTATAAAGAACCTCCCCCGGGTGTTGAGTACTCCCATGGATACGGCCGCGGCGCTGATGAAGAGGAGGGAGGGGAAGGTGATGCGCACACCCGATACCGTGAAGGCGAACTTCTCCGGATCCGGGACGAAACCCGGAACGATGAGCCTGACCACCAAAGGGGCGAGGAGGATTCCGATAGGGACGATCACCGCCGTAATACCGATGATTATGAAGATCAGAGCCCACAGGAGCCCCCTATCTCTGTGCCGGGCGAGGACGGGTACGAAGGCGTTCTGGGACACCCCCTCCGCCAGCATACCCCGGAGCATCGTGGGGATCCGCACGGCCACGACGACAGCGTCGGCGTAGGGGGAGGCACCGAGAGCCCACGCGAAGACCAGCTCCCTGACGAACCCCAAGGCCCTGCTCAGGAGTGTGCCAGCGGAGAAGGAGAGGACGGACCTTATCTTCAAAAGTCCGGACTATTCTACGGGTGGGGGACCTTGACCTTCAGGAGATCAAAGGCCCCGACGCCCCCGAACATCAGCACCTCTGCGGTAAGGGTAAGCAGGGGCAAAAGGACGGCGGGCAGGAGGGGGGATAGCAGGTAGAGGGGGGAGACGATGATGAGGGAGAGGACGAAGGGAGATAGGGGTTTCAGGATGTGAGAGTAGGGTACGCCGGAGAGTCTGCTACCCCAGAAGGAAAGGGGGATGGAGGCGGCGTATCCCGTGGCCAGACTCCACGCTATCCAGACCCCGTCCCCCAGATTAAAGAGGGCCATCCCCCCGAATACCACGGGTATAACGGCGAGACGCAGGACGTCAAGACGGGGCTTACCCTTCCCTTGTGAGATGGGGCTCACGGTGTTGGAGAACATGGCCAGAAGACCAGCGAGGGATAGGGGACGGAGTATTCGGGCGGCGTACTCCCAGCCCGGACCTAAGAGCAGGTGTATCAACCCGTGGTTCCAGAAGAACATCGGTGCAAAGAACAGGGAGCCTATCAGGGCGACGGTACGAACGTAGATGCCGAACACCTTGCCGGTCTCCTCCTCCCCGGCCGTTACGAAGTAGGGGAAGAGCACCCGGGAGAGCATGGCGCTTATCTGGGGAGGGGCCAGGAAGGCGAACTTCTGGGCGTTGGAGTAGTGCCCTAAAGCGGTCTGACCGGCGAACTTACCCACCACCGTCCTGTCCATGTACATCAGTACGAAGTTAAGGACAAAGGTAAAATTCACCCATATACCGAAGGAGAACATCCTCTTCAACCACCGGAAGCTGAAGGAGAGCGGAGGTAAGTAGGGTCGTACCAGGTACGAGAGGAGGAACTTGGTCAGGCCCGCCACCACGAACCCGAACACCAGGGCCCTGTAGTCCCCGAAATAACGGGCGAAGAGTACGGCCGCAATGAAGTAGGCCGCAGCCTCCCCGATCTCAACCACGAAGATCTTCTCAAAGCGGAAGAACCTTGACGCCTCCACCACCATCACGGGATTGACCAGAGAGTAAGGTACGAAGGCCAATGCCACAAGGCGACTGGTGTAGGCTACGTTAGGGTCGTTGAAGAACCTCCCTATGGCGTCGGAGGACAGGTACAGGAGGAGGGCGAGGAGGAGGCCCCTGACCACCGTACTCCACCACAGGGTGGGGTATCCCCCGCGGAAGTCTCCCCTGTGGGCGGTCAGGGCCGTGGTGAAACCCGTGAAGGTCATCATATCCAGCATCTGGTAGGCTATGAAGGCCGACGTTGCTACACCGAAGTCGTAAGGTGAAAGGAGGCGGGCTAAGACTACCGTTCGCAGGAGGGCGAAGGCCTGAATTCCCACCCGGGAGGCGAGAGTCCAGAAGAGGGGACCTTTCAAACCCCCTATTCTAAAAGCGCTACTGGACTACCGTAGAATACGGACGTCATGAGAAAGGTGCCTTTCGCTCTGGCATTGCTTCTCTCCACCCCTCTCTACGGAGGCTTCGTCCTCTACGAGAACTTTGAGGGTGGGGTACCCCCGACCGGGTGGGATACCACCTACGCTTCCCGGTACGTGTCGTGGTATCAGCGCACCTACTCCTACTCCCCGGGGGTTGAGTTCGGCTCCTACTACGCCGGCATAAAGGTAAGTAGCACCTACGCCTCGGATACTGGGAACGCCACTCTCGTAACCCCTCTGATAGACCTATCCGCCATAGCCGGCCCGGAGACCCTATCCTTCTACTACAGGTTCAGCTCCGACACCTCCATGGGCTCTCTGGACACCATATACGTGGAGCTGGGTCCCGGTGGGGACTTCACCTCCCCCGTCCTGCTATACACCATAGCACCCAACTACCCCCAGACCACCACGATGACGGAGGTGAAGATAGGTCTTGACGCCTACGACGGCACCTCCGTGGCCATAAGGTTCCGGTACAGAAACAACGACGACGGAGGGGTCCCGGGGTACAACAGGTACTTCTGGCTGGACAGGGTAATAGTTTATAACCCTACGACCAACAACCCTCCGGAGATATTCTTCCTGTACCACGATCCATCCAACCCCGACAGCAACCAGTACGTGGGGGTGTATTACGCCGCCTTTGACAGCGATGGAAGTGTGAGCAACGTCACGGTGCATTACTGGTACAACTCCGGCACTCCCTCAAGCGTGTCCGCCTTCGTAGATACGGGGAGCGTTTACGTCGCCCAGATACCCCCTCCGGACTTCTACTCCAAGACCAAGTTCTACGCCGTAGTGTATGACGACTCCGGCGATTCGGCCACCTATCCCGTCAGGTTCTTTATCCACGGCTTCAAGACCATAGCGGAGGCCCGCACCCTATCGGACGGGGATACCGTACAGATAAAGGGGGTACTGACGGCTAACACCTTCAACCGTCCGGAGTACATTCAGGATACCACTTCCGGTATAGCCGTGTACGACTACCGATTCCACGACGCCTTCTCCATGCCCTCGGACTTAGGGTACGCTGTGGCCGTGGCGGGCATTCTGCACACCTACAACAACCTGCGGGAGATAGTGCGTCTCTCCGCCTTTGATACCCTGACCTACGTCGGGGTTCCCGATCCCATCGTCCTGACCATAGCGGACGTCGGGGAGTCCTACGAGGGTATGCTGGTGCACATAGACAACGTCCAGTTCCTTGATACGGTCGGCACCTTCGCCGGAAACACCAACTATACTGTGACGGACGGTGTTGATAACCTCACCGTGCGCATAGACGCCGACACCGACATCCCGGGTATGGACATCCCCAACGAACCCCTGTCCATAATCGGTATAGTGGGGCAGTACAACACCACCTACCAACTCCTGCCGAGGAGCAGAGCGGACTTCATAACCACGGCCGTGCGTGAGCTACCCGGAGGCACCGCTTCCACTCTCACGCTTGAGTCCAACGTGCTGGATCTAAGAGAGGGTGGCAGGGTATATTCGGTCTCCGGAAGGTTAGTTTTCTCCGGTAGCGGCAGGGTGAGGCTCCAGCGGGGGGTCTATTTCGTCAGAACCGGTGGCCGTACCTTCAAGGTGATAGCACGCTGACTTATGCAGGAGGGGGGGCGTGTGCCCCCCTCTTCCGTCGTTCGGTCTTATAATAGTGGCCTTAGGGTGGCGTAGCCAAGCGGTCCAAGGCGGCGGTTTGCAAAACCGCTATTCCGGGGTTCGAATCCCCGCGCCACCTCTTTGCTGAAATTCACGCTGCGGGTTGAGTACGCTATAAAGGCGCTGGTAAGGTTGGGGTTGGTGGAGGAACCTATGAGTGTTCCTCAGATAAGCGCGGTGGAGAACATCCCATCCACCTTTTTGGAGCAGATATTCGTGAGACTCAGGCGGGCAGGGTTGGTAAACAGCATAAGAGGTAAGAAGGGGGGATACACTCTGGCCCTCCCTCCGGATGAGATAACCGTCCTTGACGTCATAGAGGCGGTGGAGGGTAAGTACGGTCTGGCCAAGTGTCTGGTACCCGGTGGGGAGGAGGAGTGTTCCATGCTCGTGACGGACTGTATCCTCCGTAGCGTATGGAACAGGCTTCAGTACCGTATCAGGGACATACTCTCGGAGATAACCGTGGAGACCATAATCCGGGAGGCGAACCTCCGCGAAACCGTACGGGAGAAGGCGAAGGTCGGTTAGCCGTAGGGCCGTTTAAGAATATCGCTCAGGCGTAATTTAATACCTTCCAAGAGTTCTATCTCGTCCTTCCAATCGTAAATTATGGTTTTTTTCTCTCTCTCAAACAGCATCACCTTGCGGGGCCTTGTGAATATCCACACGATCCTCTGGGTACCTGCGGAGAAGAGGTCCTCAACTTTTCGTATTACGTATTCCAGAAAAGCGTTTCCTTCAATCTCCGCCTTTACATCTATCTCCACGGCCAACGTAGGGCCAACGCTGGCGTAAGTGTCTTCCCATCCCACCTCTCCATTACGAAATACGCCTATATCTACGGCCCTGTACCCCCTCGTCGTTTTAATTCCGTGTTCGTTCGTGGAGATGACGTACCCTTTTCCCTCTAAGGGGAGGAGGGCCTTGATGATAGCGACGATCAACCTCGCCTGAGGAGTACTGCTACCCATGACCTCCTCCGGATGTTTTTTACCCTCTAAGACGCCCCTGTACCCCCTGTAGTAGATTGGCCT
>CAYYQD010000059.1:0-10132 GCA_964473735.1 uncultured bacterium | reverse complement strand
CTATTTCCTTTCGGGAGTACGCTCCCCCTTCCGTACCGTCCCGCGAGTAGTCAATGACGACAAGACCGAAGTTGAGGGCAGCAATCTGCGACGGCTCGGCCCCTTGAAGCTGGTAGGCCCAGGACGGGAAGGACCGTGGCCCGTCCCCGGCGCATCCGTAGAGTAAGACGACGAACGGAAGAATAGCAAACCTCTTCACCGGACGCAGGATTTTAAAGACGGGACACTGTACCAGCGGGATGGTAGGGGGTATCATCCCGGAGCGGAACGACTTCGGGTGCAGGGCGGTAGAGGTTGTGCGCGTCTCAATGACAACACCAGTTCGTGAATAGAAAGGCCCGTCCTACCGGAATGGCTCAGTGTTTGACCGTGAAATGCCCACCTTTACCTGTTTTGACAACGATGGGGATTAGGTCCGAATACCGTCTGCGGCTACGCCTTTAATTCGTTTGATCAAGCCCCCTCTTTGCGGTATCACTCCGGGTACAAAACCCGGGGAAGTAGCACCTGCGATAACGGAGGCGCTTACTTTCATCGCCCTAATTGAACTTCTCGTCCGTTTTCCGGCACCCATTAGATTCCACCCTCCAGCCGCAGGCTCGTACCGGCACGGCAACACCCACAACCGAAAAATGGAACCCCGGGGCATCCCGGAGTCCTCACCTCATACCATCGGCCTCCCTGCGGTATTTAAAGGTCCTCCTGTACCTGTACAGGATGCGGAGCTGGATATCCCGAAGGCGGTACTCACCGTGTACTATGTCGTACACCCACCCTGCGAAGTTCAGGAACATCCCCATACCGAAGATGGCCGCGTTCATCTTCAGGGCGGATGGGTCAAGGTCCTCAACGGCCCGTGGGGCTCCGAAGTACATAACGTACCCCATAAGCGCGAACCCGAGGGTCCTTACCCCTGCGCTGAGGAACCCTCCCTTCCGATCGTAGGTTATGAAGTGTATGTACCCGGGTAGAGCCATGGACCACATCCTATCCCAGTAGTCTATGCGGAGCTGAAGGTACTTGAACTCGTCGTAAGTCATACCTTCCGGTAGTACGGGGAGGAGGTTGAAAACCGAAAAGGTATCCTCAACCACCCTCAGGGAATCCCTCACGATCACCTTCATATCCCCGGGAAAACGGGGCTCCCTTACTACGTTATTTATCGTGAGCAGGAGGGAGAGCATCCCTCAGAGCCTGTAGATGTGTGCCCGGACCTCCTTGAACCCGAGGTCCTTAACGAAGCCGTGCTTTATAGCAGGTATCTCAAGCACGACCCCCGAGCGGGAGTAGTCGTAGATGTACCGCCATATGACCAGCATGCTGTCCTCTTCGGGTACCGTGTTTATTATGACGTATATACCCCTGTCGGTGTCAAGGAGGACCATGTAGCCTATTACGTTGCTCCTCTTAAGGACCTCAAGGATCCGCACCTGGTCGTTGTAGGCCGCCAGTACGGACTTCAGGGCGAACTCCCTCTCGGGCGACAGGTTGTAGGAGAAGGACAGGACGTCGTCCAGCTTCGTGAAATCGTGGAGCTCCACCTTAAGGTTCATCTTCTTCCTCATCCCCTCAAAGGCGGTTATGAAGGTCTTGGCTCTCTGACGGTAAAGGTGCTCCAAGGGATCCCCCTTGAGCTTGGTACGGAGTATCCGCACGCTGCTTATGGGGGTGCCCATCCTGGAGACGTAGGTGTAGGTCGGCGAGTCCTCACGTATTGGGCCCACTATCACGTTGTCGTAGTTTTCCCTCGCGTAGTTGAGGAAGGCATCAAGGACCTCCTGACGGTAGGAAGGGTCAACGGAGAAGTCGGAGTAGGGGGCGAATATCGGGTCAAAGACTGGAAGGATGAGGGTGCCACGGCTTTCGTAGTAGGAGCCGGAGAAATATCCGAGCGGTTGCCCGTTTCCCACCATCCAGAAGCTCGGCTCCCCGCCGGTGTATTCGGCCGAAAGTATCGCCCACTTGGGCGATGCGAATATGACCGTATTTAAGGTCTTTCGGTAGATCTCCTCCCATTCCTTCAGGTGATCGTAGGCGTTGATCCTCTCAATCTCCAGTTTCATAGGTTTAACCATCGTACGTTTATATTTTAAGGCCGAAAAGGAACGCCGTGCAGCCTACGGCGGTAGAATACTCTCGTGGCTCTCAAAAAGGTCGTAGAGCTCGCCCGCATCGTTGAGATACTCCGGAGGGAGTGCCCCTGGGACAGGGAGCAGACCCTGTTCTCTATGCGCTATCAGGCCCTTGAGGAGGTGTACGAGTTCGTAGAGGCCCTTGAGAGGGGGGAAAAGGATAAGATAGTGGAGGAGATAGGGGATATACTCACGGTTGCCCTGATGCTCCTGAAGATAGCCGAGGACGAGGGGATAGCGCCGGCGGAGGAGATCGTTGATAGGACAGTCTCCAAACTCGTTTATAAGCACCCCCACGTCTTCGGGGACAAGGAGGGCTGGGGCATGAAGGAGGTCTTAGAGAACTGGGAGAATACCAAGAAGGACGGGATACTATCCGGTGTGGATACCCGGAGGCCGGCCCTGATAACGGCCCATCGCATCGGGGAAAAGGTGGCGAGGGTGGGCTTTGACTGGAGGAGTGCGGACGATGTGCTGGACAAGGTAAAGGAGGAGTGCGAAGAGTTCCTCAACGCCCCGGACGAGGACAGGAGAAGGGAAGAGATGGGGGACCTGCTGTTCGCTTTAGCCCAGTACGCACGGAAGGCCGGCTACTACGCCGAGGACGCCCTGAGGGAGGCCAACGCCAAGTTCAAAGCGAGGTTCCGGAAGCTGGAGGAGGAGGCTAAGAGGAGCGGGCGCAGACTTAAGGACATGAGTCTTGAGGAGATGGACGAGATATGGGAAAGGATAAAGGAGTCCTGATCGTACTATGTACGGCCCCGGAGGACGTCGCCGAAGCCCTCGGTCGGAGCTTGGTGGAGGAGAGGCTGGCGGCGTGCGTTAACGTCATCGGAGGCTTAACCTCCTTCTACTGGTGGGAGGGGAAGGTGCAGAAGGACAGCGAGGCTCTCCTCGTACTGAAGACGACGGAGGACGCCTACGACCTCCTTGAGAGGAGGATAAGGGAACTCCACCCCTACACCGTCCCCGAGATAATCGCCCTCCCTGTGGTTAGAGGGAGCGGGGACTACCTGCTGTGGGTTAAGAAGGAGGTGTCAGACGGCAGGGAGACATAGGACGACCACTGTCCTGTAGTAGGGCTCGCTCTCCTCTATGAAGACTCTCCCCCGGTGTATCTGGGCTATCTTTTTAACCAGCGTTAGTCCTACGCCCCACCCTCTCTGCTTGGTTGAAAAGGACTTCTTAAATGCCTTTTTCCTCCCCTCACGGTCAAACCCCTTCCCGTTGTCTTCAACGAAAAGGCACACCTCTTTACCCTTCACCCTCGTGCCCACCCTTATGCGGGTGGCTCCGGCCTCAACGGAGTTCTTTATGAAATTCTCAACCGCCCATCCCAAGAGCTCGGCGTCCCCTTTCACCCTTACTTCCGCATCCACCCTTACCTCTATGAAGACGTTCCTGTACTTCCTCCCCATCTCCTCAACCACGTCCTCCACCACCGGGCGAAGGGAGACTTCAACCAGCTCCGGCTCACCTCCGAGCTTAGAGAACCTCCGGAGTATAGAGGTTAGCCTCTTCAGGTCTCTGGCCATACCCTCCCGGGCCTCCGGCGGTATCCTGTCCTTTATTACCTCGTACCACCCGTGTAAAGAGGAGATGGGAGTGGCTAACTGGTGGGCCAACCCCTTGGCGAACCCTGCCCAGAACTCCGAGTACTCGTACCTCTCGGCCATATAGGCAGCGTAGAAGAATATCAGAGAGATGGTAAGGAGGCCCAGAAAGAGGGAGACGTTTATCCAACGAAGCCATCGCGTGTAGTGGGGGTAGTCGTACAGGAGCTCGCCTATCTTTTGGCCGTAGTAGGTTATGTCCTCCTTGAAGTGGAGTCGGTCTATCTCGTCCTCCCTTACGTTTTTCACCACCCGAACCTTACCCGAGTTGTCTATTATGGCCACGGGGAAGTCTATGTCTCTGGTTACCTTCTTTAGGTTATTGTAGATCTCATCGTTTGAGAGGGAGGAGATGAGGAGGGTGGATACCAGAATTGATAGGGCCCGGGAGCTGCTCTTGGCGTTCTCCTCAAGCTTGTTGACCACCCAGAAAGATAGGGCCATACCGGAGAGGGTCAGGACCCACAGCAGGAAGAAGAAGACGAACCTCCCCTTCAAATCAGGTCTCCGAGTACGTCCTTCAGGTCCTTCCCCAGCTTGAAGCGGATCAGGGGACGGACGAAGTAGTGGAGCTTATCTCTAAGGTCGTCCGGGTCATCGGCGAAGAGGTACGCGTGGCCTATGGAACCTCCGGTGGCCTCGTTCAACCTCCTAAAAATACCTACGGCCCACTCAACGTCCTCCGGAGACCACCCCTTCCCTTTTAGATAATCCCTCAACTCCTCCTCGTCCGGTTCAAAGAATACCACGGGAAAACGGCGGAGTATGGCCTGATCCATCTGCAGGGTACTGACGTCCCTCTCGTTCATCGTCCCCACGAAGAAGAGGTTGTCGGGCACGACCAGAGGCTTCTTGGAGTAAGGTCTGATCACGGGCCTTCCCCTGTACTCAAGGGCGTATAGGAGATCCCCTAATATAGCCGGGAGGTTTCCCCTGTTCATCTCGTCCAGTACAACCACGAAACGCTCGTCGGGGTTCTCACGCGCCATCCTGACCATTCGGAGGAAGGGGCCCTCCACCACGTCAAACGCCACTCCTCCCGGTGCTTTGACCGGCCTCAGACCCTCAACGAACTCCTCGTAACGTAAGGACGGTGAAGCCTGTACCAACACCCAGTTCCTTCCCTCCTTCCCCGCTATCCTCTCCGCCACTCTACGTGCTACGTAGGTCTTCCCCGTCCCCGGAGGCCCCACTATGATGGCGTTCCTGTACCTGTAGAGGAGCGATATTAGCTCCTCCTCCCTCCGGGAGAGCTCCCACGTTATGGCCACTCTGGGCGCCTCTACGACCCCCCGTACGTTCTCAAGGACGGCGTCCATAGAGGACGAGTAGCCCAAGAAGACGTAGTCCCCGGAGATGTCGGGGACGGTCCCGGAGACGAAGGGGGCGTTCCCCATGACGGGAGAGGTGGTAAAGGTCTGGAAGCGTCCGATGTACCCGTTGTGGAGCAGGAATATGCCGTAATCCTCCCGACCCACCTCCCGGGCACAGAGGAAGGTACCCTTCTCGGTACGTACGTACTGCCATTCCCCTTCAACCCGGGTGAAGCTCCTTCCCCCCAGAGCATGTACGATGGCGTCTAAGGTGCGCTCCCTCTTGGAGAACTTCTTAGCGTACTCCCTGCGCATCTCGGAAAGAAGGGAGAAAAAGGCCTCGGGGAACTCTCCCCGGTACAGGATTTCCAGCCGTGCGAAACGGTCCGGTTGGAGGGCCGGGTGCTTCAAACGGGATAGTAGCTCCTCCTCGTCCTTAACGTTTCCCTCCCCGGAGAACCTGACCACGTACGGCCCCCTTAAAAAGGGACGGAACATCTCCTTCAACCTGTCCTCCGCCGTCTCCCTAAGTAGAGGTTTGTGGGGTACGGCGCTTCCGTCCGTAGAGTAAAACCGCATCAGCCACACTCTCCCACCGCTCAAGCGGATACGGAAGATATGGGGAAGGACACCGGGAAAGAGGGTGCTGAACACGTACACCCCATCCTCTGCGGCCTCAACCCTGAAAAGACCTACGGATACCCTATCATCCTCGTATATGGCACCTTCACCGGTAAATTCCTCAAGGAAAGGTACGACCTCTCTTATATCGCTCACTACCGGACCGTAACCGACTTGGCCAGATTGCGGGGCTTATCGGGGTCCACCCCGCGGAGTACGGCAGCGTAGTACGCCAAGAGCTGCAGGGGTACTATAGTCAGTATGGGCGTAAGGAACTCCGGCACGTCGGGAACGAACACCGAGAACTCCGAGAGCTCGGCCATCCTCCTGTCCCCCTCCGTTATTACGCTCACGACCCTACCACCCCGGGCCACCACCTCGTGGGTTGAGCTCACGGTCAGCTCGTACACCGAGGACCGGGGGTTTATGACCACGACGGGCAGGTTGTTGTCTACGAGGGCCAGTGGGCCGTGCTTCATCTCACCGGCGGCGTAGCCTATGGCGTGGATGTAGCTAACTTCCTTCAGCTTCAGTGCCCCCTCAAGGGCGGTAGGATAGTTTATACCCCTCCCTAAGAACATCACGTTCGTGGACCTGTACAACCTCTCTGCTATGTGCTCTATGTGGGCGTCAAGGGCCAACACCCTCTCCACCTTCTCGGGCAGGGCCTCCATCTGCCTCATCATCCCCTCCAGCTCCTCCTCCGTCAGGTACCCCTTCACGTTAGCCAGCTCAAGGGCCAGAAGGGTGAGAACCTGAACCTGCGCCACGTAAGCCTTCGTTGAGGCCACACCCACCTCTATGCCGGCGTTGGTGTATATGACGTAATCGCTCTCCCGGGCGATGGTGCTCTCCGGCCTGTTGACTATGGACAGGACCTCAAGGCCGTACTTTCTGGCGTGCCTGAGGCCGTCTATGGTGTCGGCGGTCTCCCCCGACTGACTTATGGCCACCACGAGGGTGCGGGAGTCGGTCACCAACTTACGGTGGGAGAATTCGGAGGAGTACTCCACCTCAACCGGTATCCCGGCGTAGGTCTCAAGCAGGTACTTCCCGACCAGACCGGCGTGGTAGGAGGTTCCAGCCGCCTCAATTATTATCCTGTTCTTGTTGAGGAGAAGCTTGCGCAGGTTGAGGTCTCTAAGGAGTACGGGCCTTAGGGAGCGCACGTACCTCTCCACGTTCGTAGATAGAACTCTGGGCTGCTCGTATATTTCCTTGAGCATGAAGTGGGGGTACGGACCCTTCTCGGCGTCTCCCTCGTCGTATTCAAGGATCCTGACCTCCTTCTCTATAGGGTTGCCGTTGAAGTCGTAGAAATCAACCGATGAGCGTCTCACGAAGGCTATCTCACCGTCGTTCAGATATACGACCCTCTTGGTGTGAGGTAGAACGGCCACGGCGTCCGACGCCAGTATGTTCTCCTCCTCTCCCAATCCCACCACCAGCGGACTGTCCTTCCTGACGCCCACTATCAGGTCCGGGTCCTCTTTGAAGAGTACGGCGAGGGCAAAGGAGCCCTTAAGCTCGTTTACGGTGCGCACTATGGCCCGCAGGAGGTCCCCCTCCTTCAAGTAGTTGTACTCAAGCAGGTTGGCTATTACCTCCGTGTCGGTCTCGGAGTAAAAGGTATAACCCTCCCTCTCAAGCCTCTCTTTCAGGGCGGAGTAGTTGTCTATTATGCCGTTATGTACTACGGCGAATAACCCCTCCTTGGAGACGTGGGGATGGGCGTTGGTGTCGCATACCCCTCCGTGCGTCGCCCACCGGGTGTGGGCTATTCCTATATCGGACTTGGGAAGGGGGTCAGCCTCAAGGCTACTTATGAGGTCGTATATCTTCCCTACCCTCTTCCTGACGACTATACCGTCATCCGTCAGCAGGGCTATACCGGCGGAGTCGTACCCCCTGTACTCCAGCTTCTGGAGTCCCACAGTCAAAACGGATTCCGCATCCTTACGACCTACGTATCCTACGATTCCGCACACGCCGTTATTTTAAAGGTGCGAACTTCGTATTCCAATAGGGGGAACCGAGGGGGTAAAACGGCAGTAGAATATCCTCTATGAAAAACGGGAAGCTCTGGGCCTTTCACCTTATAGCGGGTTTCTTCCTCTTCTTCCTCCTGTTCGCTCACCTTTCCCTCATGCACTTCTCCGCCGGGGCGTCCGCTCCCATGACGGACCCCTCCAACCCCCTCAACTGGATGAGCGTCCTCTCCCGCTCTAAGGACCTCATAATGACCGTCCTCTACACCTTCTTCGTGGGGTTCGGACTCTACCACGGATTCTACGGGCTCTTCGGAATACTGACGGAGATAAACTCCCTCAGGCCTTACCGCAGGGCCATCGGGGTCGCTCTGGTCGTGTTGGGGCTCCTCTTCTTCCTTTACGGCACGTTTGCGGCATGGTATGGGTACTTTACGCTTCAGTCGGCTTAGACAGTCTGGCCATAGCGGAGGACAGCGTAGCCCTGCTTAAAGGCAAGGTTCTCCTGATTGACGTGCGCTCCCACTCCTTCTTCAGGAGGGCACCCTTAGGGGCTAAGTACAACCTCCCCCTTACGGATATACTGGCCGGGCATCTTCCCCCCCGTGGGTACGATTACTACGTCGCGGTGTGCTCCTGCCCGCGCGGAGGGATAGGCCGGGAGGCGGCCAAAATCCTGCGGGAGCACGGTTTTAAGGCGTTTTACGTGGTAAGGTGATGGATAGGGAGCTGAAGGTCAAACGCATAAAGTACCTCGTGTTCCACAGGGCATCCTCGCAGATGGAGGAGCTCCTCAGGGAGGCCGTGGAGAGGATAGACCTCGGAAGTCTAACACCGGAGGAGATAGACGCCGTCCTTAGGGTGGTCTCCCTGTACGATAGGGAGCTTGAGAGGTACGTCTACGGTAAGGAGGAACCTCCGGAGGACGTCCGTCAGGGACTCAGGATACTGGGGATAGGCGGGTAGTCAGCCCCACCTTAGAATTGTACTCCAATGCAGGAGATAAAGGTTCCCAACAACCCCGACGCCGAGATGGGGGTCCTCTCCGCGTGCCTGTACAAGCCCGACCTCTTAGCCCGTGCGGTGGTGGAGCTTCAGGAGGAGGACTTCTACGACCCACGGCACCGTCTCCTCTTTTCGGCCCTGAAGTCGTTATACAACGAGAGCCCGGCCGTGGACGGGGCCCTGCTTCTGGAGTACCTCCGTAAGAGGAACCTTCTGGACAAGGTGGGAGGACTCCCTTACCTCGCTGAGGTGTTTGATCGTATAAGAGGGTCCGTAGCCCTATCCCTCTTTGAGCAGTACGTGAGGATAGTAAAGGACAAGTCCATAAAGAGGGGGATAATAAACACCTTCTCCGACACCATAAAGCTGGCCTACGAGGACGAGCTGGATGCCGACACCATACTGGACAGGGCGGAGAAGGAGATATTTGACATACGTATGCGAACGGTTAGGTCCGCCCAGTGGGTACCCGTCGGGGACGTGGCCCTGCGGCTTTTAAACACCCTTGAGGCGAGGGTAAGCGGGGACCTGCCATCGGAGGCGGTGCTGACGGGTTTCACGAAGCTGGATCACATAACCGGGGGGTTCCGCCCCGGCGAGTGGATCATCGTTGCGGCGAGGCCCTCCGTCGGAAAGACCGCCTTCGTACTGAACGTACACCGGAACATGGCCCTTGAGGGGATACCTACCGCCATGTTCTCCTTAGAGATGACTGCGGAGGCTCTGGCCATGCGGCTCTTAGCTATGGAGAGCGGTATCCCCATGTTCATGCTGCGAGAGGGAAGGATAACGGTAAAGGACCTTCCCAAGCTCGCCGACGCCGTTGAGCGCATAATGGAGATGCCCTTCTACATAGACGTCACCCACGGTATAGACATATTTGAGATAAGGAGTAAGGCCCGTATGGTGGTGCAGGAGTACGGCGTGCGTATGGTGTCCATAGACTACCTCCAGCTCATGGACCTGAAGGGGGGTAGAGGTAAGAACATGACGAGGGCGGAGGAGCTGGCCAAAATCTCCCGGAGCCTGAAGATCTTAGCCGGAGAGCTCGGAGTTTCCGTTGTGGGTATATCTCAGGTCAGCCGTGAGGTTGAGAAGAGGGCGGACAAGAAACCCACGATGGCCGACCTCCGGGAATCAGGGGCCCTTGAGCAGGACGCGGACATAATCCTCCTCCTCTACCGTCCGGGACAGTACGATAAGGAGGCCGACGAGACCCTCGTGGAGGTGGAGGTGGCCAAGAACCGACAGGGAAGTCAGGGAACGGTAAAACTGCACTTCTACAGGGAGTTCATGAAGTTCGCCGACTGGCACGAGGAGGACGGAAGCATAGAGGAAGTAGAGCGTAACCTTCCGTGGTGAAAGGGACTACGCATCTTCTGGAGACGTCAGACCGATACATAATGTGGCGGGATACCGTACGGGTGGATGGAAAGGGCACGATCCCCCGGTCGCATACC
>CAYYQD010000058.1:6588-10160 GCA_964473735.1 uncultured bacterium | reverse complement strand
CCCTCTGCTATCATGTACAGCACTACCGCCTTCAGTACCTCGTCCCCCCTGTTCAAGGCCTTCTTTATTATCTCCTTCAGCTTCTCCGGTGTATTGTATAGCGGTACGAATTTGGGGGAAAGACTATAATTGCTGTTCCCAGTACTCATGAGTCCATCAAACACCTATACAGACAGCAACGGTATCAAATGTCCCTTCTTATCCCGTGTAGAATAGCAGGTCAAAATGGTCAGGATAGATCTGGAGACAGCACCCTTCATGGGGGACTTTGAGATAGTGGAGCGTAAAGGTACGGGTCATCCCGACACCGTATGCGACAGTCTGGCCGAGGAGTACAGCAGGTCCCTCTCCCGCTTTTACCTTGAGCGCTTTGGCAAGGTCCTGCATCACAACCTTGACAAGGCCATACTCGTGGGAGGGGAAGCCTCCCCTAAGTTCGGTGGTGGCGAAGTCAGGGAGCCCATAGAGTTCGTTCTGGTCGGGAGAGCAACCTACCGGTACAGGGGGGAGAACTTCCGTAAGGAGATAGAGGATCTCTACTACGAGACCGTAAAGGGATGGCTGAGGAGAAACCTCCCCCACCTTGACGTGGATAAACACGTAAGGATAGATCTTAAAGCCCGGGCGGGCAGCGAGGACCTCACGGACATCTTTGAGAGAGAGGGAGAAGTACCTCTGGCCAACGACACCTCCTTCGGCGTGGGCTTCTATCCACTCACGAAAGCCGAGAGGCTGGCCTACGAGGTGGAGAGGTTCCTGAACTCCAGGGAGTACAAGGACAAACACCCCTACGTGGGGGAGGACATAAAGGTCATGGTGGTACGGGACCTTAAAACCTACCGCATCACGGTGGCCTTAGCCTTCGTAGATAGACACGTGCGGGACCTCAAGCACTACCGGGATATAAAGGTGCAGGTTCAAAACGACACCTACATGAAGGCGAAGGAGATCTTGGGGGACTACCCCCTCTCCGTTGAGATAAACGTCGCCGACGACTACGAGAGGGGGTCGGTGTATATCACCGTAACGGGGACCAGCGCCGAGGCCGGAGACGACGGGCAGGTAGGTAGGGGAAACAGGGTCAACGGCCTGATAACCCCCTACAGACCCATGACCCTTGAAGCGGCAGCAGGTAAAAATCCTATATCCCACGTGGGCAAGCTGTACAACGTGGCGGCCAACATGATAGCGAGGGAGGTGGTGGAGAGGTTCCCCGCCGTTGAGAACGTCTATATCTACCTTGTCTCCCAGATAGGTAGGCCCATAAACGAACCCCAGCTCGTGCATACCCGCGTGTGGGGAGGGGTATCCGACGCCGAACTTCAGGACATAAAGGAGTACGTAGCCGAGAGGGTTAAGGAGATAGGAGGGCTCTGGAGGAGGATCATATACGACGGTGTGGAGGTGGTTTGATGTTCTTCAGACGGAAGAAAAAGAAGGTGCCACCACCCCGCAAAAAGGGGCGCATAAGCATTCCGGACGACTTCTGGGTTAAGTGCCCCTCCTGTGGGAGCATACTCCCCAACCCCGAGCTTACTGCCAACGCCAAGGTATGCCCGAAGTGCGGCTATCACTTCCGGATAGGGGCGTACGAGTACGCCAACTTACTCTTTGACGACGGCATAGAGAAGGAGATAGGTAATGATCTGGAGACTACAGACCCCCTCAACTTCCCCGGGTACAAGGAGAAGATAGCCAAGTACGAGAGACTGTACGGCCTAAAGGACAGCAGCGTCGCCGGAATCGGGAGGATATTCGGAAGGAAGGTGGTGGGGTTCTTCACGGACTTCGCCTTCTTGGGCGGATCAATGGGCTCGGTCTTCGGTGAGAAGTTCTACAGGGCGGCCAAGGTGGCGAGACGCAAACGCATCCCACTGATAGCCGTCCTCTTCTCCGGAGGTGGGGCGCGGATGCACGAAGGCATCTTCTCCCTGATGCAGATGGTGAAGACCACCGTAGGGGTGATAGAGCTGGAGGAGAGGGGGGTGCCGTACATAACCGTGTTGGGGGATCCGACCATGGGAGGGGTGATGGCCAGCTTCGCGGCCTTAGGGGACGTGATAATAGCCGAACCCAACGCCCTCATAGGGTTCGCGGGACCGAGGGTGATAAAGCAAACAATAGGGCAGGACCTACCCCCCGGTTTCCAGAGGAGCGAGTTCCAGCTGGAGCACGGTCAGGTGGACCTCGTGGTGGACCGAAGGGAGATGAAACGAACCATAGCCCGACTCCTTGATATGATGGAGTCCAGCCTGAAGTAGCCGTAAACCGACCTTTCTCCCTTAAAATCGCATCCTTTGAAGCATATACGGGATCCCGTCTATTCCGAGTTCATAGAGCTGGACGACTTGGCCCTGAAGGTGGTGTCCCACCCTTACTTCCAGAGGATGCGTCGTATAAAACATTTAGGGTTGGCTCACTACGTCTATCCGGGTGCCACCCACACACGTTTTTCCCACATGCTGGGAACTTACCACTTGGCGACGAAGTTCCTCAGGAACTTCAAGAGGAAGGGGTACGACGTCAGCAGGCTCTACGACCCCATCAGATTGGCGGCCCTGCTCCACGACGTAGGCCACACGTCCCTATCCCACGCCCTTGAATTCACCATTCTGCCCTTCAGACACGAGAGTATGGGGAGGGCGGTGATAGACCTCAAGTTTCGGGAGGTACTCGGCAACCACCTCACGGACGAGGTTTTAGCCCTCTACGAGGGTAAAGTGGAGCCCTTCGCCCGGGAGATAGTGGAGAGTCAGATGGACGTGGACCGCCTTGATTACCTGCGCAGGGACGCGTACTACTGCGGTGTGGATTACGGTCTGGTGGACGTTGAAAGGATCGTGCAGACCAGTGAGCTCTACGATACACCTCAGGGCCGGACTCTGGTGATAGTTGAGAAGGGGATGTTCGCCGTTGAGAGCTACATAATCGCCCGCTATCTGATGTACTGGTCGGTGTATTATCACAAGACGAACTTAGGGTTTCAGGCCCTTCTCTTCAGTCTCTTCCGCAGGGTCAGGGACGTGTCTGACGAGGTGTGGATGCCCGAACCAATGCGCAGGATGATGGAGGCCAAAAGTCCCGAGGAGGCTGTAGATGACTTCTACAGGGTGGATGACCCCACCGTCCTGTACACCATGCACGTGTGGTCGGAAGGTAAGGATCCGGTTCTTTCGGACCTGTCCCGCCGGATACTCAACAGGGAGAGGTTCAAGGCCATAGAGATAACCGGCCCCTTCATAGACGTGTACGAGAGGTTGGCAGACATCTGCGAGAGCGCGGGCAGAGATCCTAAATACTACATAGTGGAGCGCACGCCGAAGGACGTGGCCTACTCCCCCTACGACCCTCACTCCGACGAGCATATAAAGGTGCTGAAGGACGGACATCTCCGGGAGCTCTCCTCCGTGATGCCCACGGATACCCTCAAGAGCCTCTCCCGCGAGGTGATGCGCAAGTACCTGTTCGTCCCCGAAGAGTGCTGGAGGCGATACGTGGGGGGGAGTTGAAGATCGTCGTACCCTTACACTTCCCCATGGGAGAAAGGTGCCGACTGTCCCGTTGTCCTCTTC
>CAYYQD010000058.1:0-6488 GCA_964473735.1 uncultured bacterium | reverse complement strand
CTTCCAACTAAAAAATGCCGGGGGCGGGACTCGAACCCGCACGGGATACCCCACCAGATCCTAAATCTGGCGCGTCTACCAGTTCCGCCACCCCGGCGAGGGTAGGTATTTTAAAGTTGGGGGATAAAAGGGGGCGGGAGACCCCGCCCCGATGAGGTTTGTGGAAGGCTTAGAACCTTAAGACTTTCCTCACCCTGCCGCCCTCAACCACGAAGAAGACCCCCCTATCGGGCTCCTTCTGGAGCCTCCTTCCGGATGCATCGTAGTACCTAACACCCCGGGAGACGATTTCGGCCGTCCTCTCGCCCACAGAGAGCGGAGCCGGTATCAGGGTGATGGAGGAGGGGGAAACGCTGAGGGTGGCCGTGGAAACCAGGTTCATACCCGCCCTATCAAAGATAAGGAGGTTCCCGTTGGAGACGTAGTCCTCGGCCGCGGGAACGAACACGTAGTCCCCGTAGGCCACCGCCGAGGAGAAACCTACGTGGCTTCCGTAGTTGAAGGGTAAGAAGGTTCCGCTGGATAGGACGAAGTACCCCACGTAGGAGTAGCCAGCCACGAGGGCGGTGTCGTTGGAGAGACGGGAAACGAAGGAGAGGTTGGTGGGGGTCCTGAAGGAATCCACCACGGAGAAACCGGAGGAGTAAGTCAGGACGTACAACCGGTGAGTGGCCGTGTCTCCCCACGCCCCACCTACGGCCAGCACCGTGTCTCCGTTCCAGGGTGTGGCGGATAGGAGGTTTATCCCCAATCTCAGGGAGTCAAGGATGTTGCCCGTAGCCGTGTCTATGATATAGAGCGTGGAGGGTCCGGCCGTGTATGAACCCATGTCGTACCCGCTGGATACGGCCAGCAGATAGCCGTTGTAAAGGCCCACGTAGGTGGGGGATAGATTCACGTCCGTACTCCAGATCTGGGAGTGGGAGTTCAGATCGTACGCTGCTATACGGTTGAGGAGGTACTCGGCCACGAAACCCCTACCGTCGGAGGTGTAATCCCCCATCCAGAGGTTTGAGCCGGAATCCACAGGTATGCTGTCAAGGAGGACTAAGGAGGTGTCATGAACGTAGATGTAATCGCTCTGGGAGGCCACGGAGTAAAGCTTTCCGGATACGTACTTAACGTGATTGACCAGCCTCCCGTAGGCGTCCGAAGAGTCAAGAAAGGAAAACGGGGACGTAGCTGAAAAGGCGTAAAGAGGCCCCGCCGACCCGTACGGCCCGTGGGACACCACCACCTTCTGGGCGAAGGCGGAAGATGCCCATACAAACGGCAAAAGGAGCACTATCAGGCGCTTCGTCATGGCCCTTACCTTTAAAAAACCGCCGCATCCGGAACCCCGAACCCCGGCGAGGTCCCGCGACTTCCCCCCGGATAGGTCTTCCGGCTCGCGGGCAACCTACTCCCCCGGCCTTCCCATCCCGTCTGGACGGGACAGTGGCCTTTTCTGGGGTTTCGCTCCCGCTCACGGCCGCCGGGACGGCTCCCGATTCTCACGGGATTCCCTCAATCCGGAGGGTTGGGTATTATACCCCCGAAGGTCAGGTAAGGCCCTCAGGAAGGAACATAACGTGAGGGTTGAATACGTTGTCCGGGTCAAACGTCCTCTTCAGCTCCCGCAGAAGGGAATATACGGTCTCGGGCAGTTCCCTCCTCATCAGGTCCCGCTTAAGGGTCCCTATGCCGTGCTCCCCCGCGGAGGTGCCACCTAACTCCCAAACCTTTTCCACCACCATATCCACGGCCCTCTCCATCTCCCTCTCCTGCCCCGGAGCGTAAAGGACGTTCACGTGGATGTTTCCGTCTCCGGCGTGTCCGAAACTCGCCAGCCTAACCCCCACCTTTCTCTCCACCTCCTCCGTATAGGCTATCAGGTCGGGTATCCTGCTCCTCGGTACTACCACGTCCTCGTGCCTGATGGCGTACCCCAATCCCTCTAAGGCCGGAAGCACCCCCCTTCGGGCATCCCATAGCCTCCTTCTGGTGCTCTCGTCCTCCGCCGCCAACATGTCCAGCATACCGTTCCTTGAGGCTATATCGTAGGTTATCTCAACCTGGGCCTCAAACTCCGGGCCGAATCCGTCGTACTCTATCAGGAGGAAGCTCCCCGTCCCCTCCGGCAGGAAGGGGGCGATCTTATCCCCTACGGCCTCTATACACTTGTGATCCACGAACTCAAGGGCCGATGGTAGAAGGCCCCTCCTGACCATCTCCGACACCGTCCTACCTGCGGAGACCTCGTCCGGAAAGGCGGCCAGAAGCGTGAATCTCTTAGGAGGTTTTGGGAGTAAGCGGAGGGTTATCTCCGTTATTATCCCAAGGGTACCTTCGCTGCCCGTGAAAAGGGAGGGGAGGTCGTACCCCACCACCCACTTCTTGGTGGGCTTTCCCACCCTTATCCTCTCCCCCGAGGAGGTTACGACCTCAAGGGCCAGAACGTAGTGCTTGGTGGTGCCGTACTTCAGGGCCCTCGGCCCTCCGGCGTTCTCGGCCACGTTTCCACCTATCGTACAGGTCTCCAGACTGGCCGGGTCCGGAGGGTAGAAGAGGTTTAACTCCTCCACGGCACGGTGTAGGTCTCCGGTTATGACGCCGGGCTCCGCAACGACTATAAGGTTCTCGGGGTCTATGTCCTTTATGCGGTTCATCTTAGCGAAGGATATGACAGCCCCACCGGGTGCGGGTACGGCTCCACCGCTAAGGGAGGTTCCGGACCCCCTCGGTGTTATGGGGACGCCGTACTTTCGCAGGACCTTCACGGCCTTCACGACGTCTTCCGGACTCTCGGGGTGGATGACCACCTCCGGAATTACGGCGGGGGCGTCGGAGGAGTCCTTAGAGTACAGGGCCCTGTGCTCGGGGTCGTCCCTTACCTTATCCTCTCCTAAGATGAGTTTCAACCTCTCCACGTAGTTCATACCCGGTATTTTCAGGGAGAATCCGGTCGGTTGAGGTTATGAGATTCCGGGTTGTTCTGCCCACGCTCTTCACGTTGGCTATGGTACCTCCTCCACAGGCTTTCCCCGAGCCCCCATATCCCTATGAGAACGAGGAGCAGAGGCCAGTCCCTGCCGAGGTCAAGGATGTGATAGCCTAAGTTGTTCAACCAGAGGAGGAGCCCCACGATTATTAGGATAACGTACCACAGCATGTACGGATTTTAAGGCCGGCCCTACCGACCGTAGAATATGGGGCTTGAAGACGAGAGGTAAGTGGATAACCGTCGGTGCTCTGATGTCCCTCATCTACGTCGTGGTGGCCCTGTACTACGCCAACAGGCTGTGGGCTCTCACCCACGGACACAACCTGTACGTTATAGACGACGCGTACATACACATGGCCATAGCCAAGAACTTCGCCCTCCACGGTGTGTACGGCATCACGCGGTACTACTTCTCCAACGCCTCGTCCTCTCCCCTATGGACCTTCCTCATATCGTTGGGTTTTAAGGTCTTCGGACTGAAGATATGGGTCCCTTTCCTCCTCGCCCTCCTCTCTGGCTTGGGTGTCATAGTCGCCCTGACCTGGATATACCGAAGGGAGGGGGTCTCAATAAGGGACGCCTCCGTCTTCCTCCTCCTTACCCTTTTCCTTACTTCCTTCTGGGGACTGACCTTCACCGGACTTGAGCACCTACTTCAGATACTGACCATGTCCCTCGCCCTCTGGTCCGCCGCGGCGATACTCTCGGGTAGAGACGATAGGTACCTCTACTATATCCTGTTCGTAGCATCTCCCGTGGCTGCCGTAACGAGGCCGGAATCCTGGGCACTGTTGGGAGGCATATTCCTGCTGTTTTTGGTCGCACGGAGGTGGAGGTTGGCCGTGGCTTACGTAGTCCTGTCCTTCCTGCCCGTCCTTCTCGTCGGTCTTTGGAGTAAGGCCCACGGAAACGGTTTCCTGCCCAACACCTACTATCTCAAGGGAACGAAGGGAAAGGGCTTTACCGACCTGCTCTACTACACTCCAAAGCTAACCCACCTGTCGGCCCAGTCCGCCCTGACGGCGGCCCTATCGTACCTCCTGTGGGCCACCCGTAGGGACGACACCCTACGTAAAGTGGTACTCCTGCCCGTGGGTGGTTTCGCCCTCATCCTGCTCTTAGGTCTCTCCAAAAACCTTCCCCTCTTTTTGAACGAAGGGATATTCGTGGATAGGTACTACCTCAACGGCGTACCGGCCCTCATATTCGCCCTATCTCTCTTGGCGGCTAAGTTCGGCCTCCTCCTCGTCCTCCTCGGCCTCTACAACGGCACCCTACGCTGGAGTAAGCCCCTTACCCTCTCCTTCCTTCTGGCGACCGTATTGGTAGCCCACTTCCATCGGGGTGGGTTCGGATGGTTCTTCCGCTACGAAGCCTACCTGATAGCCCTAACGCTCTCCTTCTATCCCCTCCTCTCCCGTGACCTTCCCAGGGTGCGTCCCTCCGTTCTGGGCGTTATGGCGGCCTTTCTGTCCATTCCCCTCCTGATAAGAGGCCTTACTGTTCTCAAGGATATAGCCCCTGCGGTCAGGATAACCTATCTGAAAAACTACCATCTCGCCCTCTTCGTTAAAAAACACTTCAACGGTAAGGGTATAGCGATGGACGACATCGGCTACGTCTCCTTCCTCTCCGACGCTAAGGTGGTGGATTTCGTAGGACTCGGCACCTACGACGTGGCGAAGGCCATACAGGAGGGTAGGTTCAATACGGACTTCATGAGGTACATTGCCAGAAAGTACGGTGTGGTGGCCGCCGTCCTGCGCCCCTCGTGGTACGTGAAGTACGGAGGTCTTCCGGGTGAATGGCTGGTGGTAGGTACGTGGAAGGTTGAGGACGTCTATTATCCGGGAAGCAACTTCCTGACTTTTATGGCCGTGGATACCGGTATGGCGGACGATCTCAAGCGCTATCTTGAAGAGTCCAGAGATTACCTGCCACCCGAGATAGACGTTCGTACTTACAAACCTGTGCCTATAGGTACTTTAATGCGTCCCGCACAACGTTAGACCGTTTCCACGGTAGAATCCCCTCTATGGAGAAGTACTTAGCCTTAGCCTTGGAGAACCTCAAGGATGCAGATTACGGTGAAGCCCGCTTTGTCAGGATAACCTCCCAGGACATCTCCGTAAAGAACGGTAAAGTTGAAAGCGTATCCGAGGGGGTTGAGGAGGGCATAGGCGTCAGGGCGGTCGTGGGTGGAGCCATAGGTTTCGCCGCTACCAACCGCCTTATGATAGATGAGGTCGTAAAGACGGCCCGGAGAGCGCTGGAGTACGCTAAAGCCTCCCGAATGGCCTTAGGTAAGAACCGTCCTTTCCTATCGGAACCCAGACACGAGGGGGAGTACCGTACTAAGATAAAGAGGGATCCCTTTGAGGTACCCATAGACAGGAAGATAGACCTCCTGATGAAGGTGGATGAGGTTTTGGCTAAGGAGCCGAAGGTCATCTTGCGGACCGGTAGCCTCCACTTCAGGAGGATTGAGAAGGTCTTCATGAACAGCGAGGGCTCTTTCCTGAAGCAGACCATATACATGACCGGGGGCGGCTACACGGCTTACGCGTTTATAGATGGTGTTTTAGCCCACCGTTCCTACCCGGCACCTCACGGAGGGAACCACCTGCAGGCCGGTTGGGAGTTCGTGGAGGAGATGGACTTCCTTAAGCACGCCGACCGGATAAGGGAGGAGGCCGTGATGTTTGCTAAGGCTGAAACCCTCAAGGAGGAGATGGAGACTACCCTCGTCCTCGGCACCCACCAGATGATCCTGCAGATACATGAGAGCGTAGGCCATCCCCTTGAACTGGACAGGGCCATAGGATACGAGGCCAGCTACGCCGGCACCAGTTTCGCCCGCATAGAGAATTTGGGCAAACTCCGGTACGGCTCTCCCCTGATGAACGTCGTAGCGGACGCCACCCTTGAGAGGGGGTTAGGTACCTTCGGATGGGACGACGAGGGCGTTGAGGCTCAGAGGGTGGACCTCATAAGGGAGGGGATACTGGTGGGTTATCTATCCTCAAGGGATAGCGCTTGGGCGATAGGCCTCAAAAGGAGTGGAGGTATGGCGAGAGCGAGCGGTTTCAACCGGATGCCCATGGTCCGTATGACTAACGTCTACCTCCTCCCGGGCGAGGGCACCCTTGACGACATACTCTCCGAAATAAAGGACGGCATATACATGGATCTGAACAAGTCGTGGTCCATAGATCAGCGTCGTCTTAACTTCCAGTTCTCAACCGAGGTGGCCTACCGCATAAGGAACGGCAAGCTCGCCGAGCCCCTACGCAACGTGATATACTACGGCATAACTCCGGAGTTCTGGGGAAGCCTGTACGCCGTAGCCGGCGAGAAGGAGTGGAGGCTGTGGGGCCTCCCCCACTGCGGAAAGGGGGAGCCGGGGCAGTCCATGGATACGGGGCACGGGGCCTCACCCTCGGCCTTCCGGAACGTTAAAGTAGGATCCGCCGGATAACGGCACGGTGGTGCCTCTAACGTGCAG
>CAYYQD010000057.1:0-10440 GCA_964473735.1 uncultured bacterium | reverse complement strand
GCCAAAGCCCCGGGTTGGACGGTAAAACACCAAAGACTTCCATTTGATTCTCGGAAAATTCCCCCTTTGCCATAACAAGGGAATTATAAGGGTGGAGTACCCTTTCCAGCAGCAGCTTTATCGGCCGTTATGGATGGACGACCTCTGGATGCACGAATATCCCCTACCGGATAGAAGGACGTATATCGGCAGTAGAATTGCTTCGTGCTATCCCGCATACGTAACTTCACCATCATCGCCCACATAGACCACGGGAAATCCACCTTAGCCGACCGCCTCATTGAGCTCTCTGGCATTCTGAGAGCCTCCCGCATGTCGGAGCAGCTTCTTGACAGCATGGACCTTGAGAGGGAGAAGGGCATAACCATAAAGATGCACCCCGTGAGGCTTCCGATGCAAGTAAAGGGAGAGGACTACGTATTTCACATCATAGACACCCCCGGACACGTAGATTTCACGTACGAGGTCTCCCGCAGTCTGGCGGCCGTTGAGGGGGCCTTACTTCTGGTAGATGCCACGCAGGGGGTAGAGGCCCAGACGGTCTCCAACCTGTACTTGGCTTTAGAGCAGGACCTTGAGATAATCCCCGTTATAAACAAGATTGACCTACCCAACGCCGACATAGACGCCACCTACGAGGAGCTTATGGACCTTTTGGGGGACGTTGAACCCGTCCTGATATCGGCCAAGCTCGGCACGGGGATAGATGCTCTCTTAGAGAGGATAGTCAGGGACCTGCCCCCACCGGAGAGTAAGGGGGATGAGCTGGTGGCCCTGGTATTTGACGCCGTGTGGAACGACCACAGGGGAGCGGTCCCCTTCGTCAGGGTCTTTGGCGGAGAGGTAAGGAAGGGAGACAGGATAGAGTTCGCCTCCTCCGGCGAGGAGTACGAGGTGGTAGAGGTGGGGTACATATACCCTCCCAAACGCTTTGTCCCCGCCGAAAGGCTGGCAGCCGGAGAGGTGGGGTACATAATGGCCAACATAAGGGACATAAGGAGCGCCCGTGTGGGGGATACCATCCGCCTCAAGGGAAGTAAGGTCGTACCTGTACCCGGATACAGGGAGCCCAAACCCATGGTATGGGCCAGCATATTCCCCGTCGACCCCGGAGACTACCCCGACCTGACCAGGGCCATAGAGAAACTCCGCCTCAACGACGCCGCTATAAGTGTGCAGGCCCAGTACTCCCCCGCCTTAGGGTCCGGATTTAAGTGCGGTTTTTTGGGCCTCCTGCACCTTGAGATATTTAAGGAGCGTTTGAGAAGGGAGTACGGCGTAGAGGTGATAATAACCCAGCCCACGGTTGAGTACAAGGTTCTTCTGAAAGACGGAACGGAGAGAATAATAACCTCACCGACGGACTTCCCCGACACCTACGAGAAGGCCTACGAGCCTTACGTTAAACTCCAGATACTCACACCGGACGAGTACGTAGGCCCGGTCATGCAGCTGTCCATAAGCAGGAGGGGAAAGCAGGTGGGATTTCACTACATAGGCCATAAGATCGCCGTCCTTGAGTACGAGATACCCCTATCCGAGATACTCTACGACTTCTTTGACCACCTGAAGTCGGTGAGCAGGGGGTACGCCTCCATGGACTACGAGATGGCCGGATGGAGGGAGTCGGACTTAGTCCGGCTGGACATCCTGATAAACGGTGAGAAGGTGGATGCCTTCGCCGTGGTGGTACCACGGGAGAAGGCCTATCGCGTAGGTAGGGAGCTGGCCCAGAGGCTCCGCAAGGTCATACCCCGTCAGCTCTTTGAAGTGAATATACAGGCCGCAATTGGGCGGAAGGTGATAGCCAAGGAGCGCATCCCTCCCATACGTAAGGACGTCACGGCCAAGTGCTACGGAGGTGACATCACCCGTAAGCGCAAGCTCCTTGAAAAGCAGAAGAAGGGAAAGAAGAGGCTCAAACAGATAGGCAAAATTGAGGTGCCGCAGGAGGCTTTCTTAGTTTTAATGAGTGCGGAGGGCAAATCCGAAACGTAAATATCGGCAAAAACCTCTACTACTTTGCCATCCACCTATGCACGAATTCACCCTTAAAATTCCCTTCCTATGTACGGCACAAGTAATAATAAAATAAACATTATCAAAGATACGGTAGATAGTATAATCCGTGAGGGAAAATCCGTGGTAATACGGCTTAGAAGAGTACCTTTTGACGATCCGCTTCTGACCGCGTACTTCGTAAAGGGTAAGCCCATAATGGCCAACTCCTTCGTCGTACATAAACCGTGGTACGCGGGTCTAATAAACGGGGAAGAGCTGGACAGTGTCCGGGACAATTTGGTGGCCTACGCCTACCGTAAGCACGGTAAAGCGCTCTTTTCACACCTTGAGAGATACGCCCGTACGGTCATGGAGAGCGTTCTGCGGGAAATAAAGGAGAACGGATGGGACTTCAGCATATCCGTAGACGACCTACGGGAGGAGGCCATTAAAAGGCTCTTCGGAACTGGGAGCGACCTGTCCTTCAAGGTGGAGGCGGACAGTACCCTGTCCCTCCTGCCGGAGTTAAACTCCATGGGAATAACCTCCGTCTCCTTCGTGGAGGGTGGTGATATACCCGACGATCGTCCCAACGTGTTCAGGGACATATACGATCGCATCCTATCCTTTGGAATAGGCGGGCATTACGTACTCTTCTTCCCCTACACTGCCGTGATACACGGGCAGATAAAGGGAAAGGACTTCGTAGGAGAGATGGAGTACGGTCCTAACGTCTCCCGGGTTTTTCCCCTGTTGAAGAGGGAGGTCGGGGGAGTGCCTAAGATCCTTGAGGAGTTTCCGTGGGAGACCTCCGGAAAGCTGGACTTCGGTAGGCCATTCGCCATGTATTTAAGGTACAGAGGGCACGGCGTTTATATCTGTTTCAGGGCTACAGCGAAGAACATCTACGTCTGCAGCGTGGAGGTCTCAACACCGGAGCGGGTGATAAAGAAGGTGGGGAAGATGAGGGAAAGAGCCTTTGAGATGGTGGAGAAAGTCATGGGGAGCTCCAGAGATATGCCCCGCAGCGTGCTGCGGGTGAAGGTCGGCGGCTATATCCGGAGGTTTCCCCATCCGGACGATCTAAAGAAGGCCCTTAAGATGTCGTTTGGAGTGCAAATATGATAAGGCACACGCTTGATTTTGCAAAGTACGATCCGGCTACGGGGAAGTCCCTCGTATACGGGTACCCCTACGCGTACAGGTCGGCCTTCCTCAACCAGTACTTTGAGGACGCCGTAAGGTCCTCCCACCCCAAAGGGCAAAACATCCTGTATCACGCCTCTATCTTCGCGAACTACCGCGTCCTGAGGAGTGCGAAGGAGGAGATGGGACTTAAGGAGAGGAAGGACCTGATTGATTTCCTTGAAAGTTTCTTCATGAGCATGGGGTACGGAACCCTCTCCGTGGAGAAGGAGAGCATAAAGCTCGTGGCATCCCCCATAGCCCAGACCTACCTTTACGTACATCACACACCTTCGGAGACCCCCGTATGTACCTTCCAGAGGGGCTACATATCCGCGGCTCTGGACCTCCTCCTTGATGCTGATCCGGGTTCCGTGTTCGTTGAGGAGACCCAGTGCATCGCCATGCAGGACCCGGTATGCCGTATGAAGCCGGAGGTTAAGAGGGTGAATATAGAGTTTCCGGAGGTGGATTACTCCCGGATAGACTATTACACCGAGGACAACCCCGACTTCGCGGATAAAGTGAATCTTCTCCGTAAGGTAATACCCACGGCCGACGACACGGGGAACATATACATACCTTCGGCCTATAGCGGGCTGAAGCGCGCCTCCTTCCTGTACTTCCCGACCGATTACTTCTCCTACGCCACGTGGAAGGCCCTCACGGAGGGGGACTTCCAGACGGCCGACCTCCTCCTCCGCTTCACGGGGTACGCCGGCTTCCTCATGACCTTCGTATCCCTATATTACACCCCGATCGGTAAGGTGGCCTACGGTGAGCCGGATACACCCGAAGATATTTTCCGGGCCATAATGGGCAGCATGAAGTACTGGGGCATGGGATTCTGGAACGTGGCCGAAGTTAGGGAAGGGCGGGCCGTTGCCAAGGTCCATAACTTCTACGAGAACGACTTCCAGAGACTCGTTGGGGTGGGCGAGCCGTACTCCCCCTACGTCGTGGGAGGGGTCCTGGGCCTCCTGTACGCCGTATACAGTGTGCGCTTTTACCTTAGGGAGGACCCCATATTCATATCGGACGCCGTTCAGTCCTACGACGAGGTCATAAACTCCTTCAGGGTTTCCTCCTCCTTTGACATGCGGGAGAACGCCCAGATAGTGGAGGTTGAGTGGTAGTACGTCCGTAGAATCGGGCGATGGCGCGGGTTCTGGTACTGAACACCGGCTCCTCCTCAACCAAGGTTGCGCTGTACGAGGACGACAGGGAGGTCTGGAGGGAGACGGTAAGGCACGACTACGACGAGATAAGACGGCTAAAGACGGTTAAAGAGCACCTGCGGTTCAGGGAGAGGGTTATCCGGGAGATACTGGAGAGGAGGGGAGTAAAGGGGGATGGCGTCGACGCCGTAGCCGTGATAGGTGGCCTCCTGAAACCTCTGAGGAGCGGAACCTACGTTGTGAACGAGAGGATGGTCCTTGACCTCTACGAGAGCCGGAGAGGTTTCCACGCCTCTAACCTGTCGGGGATAATAGGGTACGATCTGGCCCGGAGGTGGGGGGTGAAGGCCTACACGGTGGACCCGGTAAGCGTGGATGAGATGGACCCCGTAGCCCGATACTCGGGTCACCCGGCTCTTCCCCGTTACAGTCTCTCCCACGCCCTTAACACCAAAGCCGTGGCGAAGCGTTGGGCTAAGGAAAACGGCAGGAGGTACGATGGAAGCAACCTGATAGTAATACACCTGGGCAGCGGCATAACCGTATCCGCCCATAGGGGGGGACGAATGGTGGATATAACCAACTCCATGGAGGAGGGACCTTTCTCCGTTGAGCGCACCGGAACCCTACCCGTGATGAGCTTAGCCAAGCTGTGCTTCTCCGGTAAGTACTCCTACGATGAGGTCAGGAGGATGATATTCGGTGAGGGTGGTATGTGGGCCTATTTAGGGGAAAAGGACTTCAGGAAGGTCATGGGGAGGGTAAGGGACGGAGATAAAAAAGCGAAGGAGGTGGTGGATGCCATGCTCTACCAGATAGGGAAGGAGGCCGGAGGAATGGCCGCCGTCCTTGAGGGGAAGGTAGATGCCCTGATAATAACGGGCGGTATGGCTCACGAGGAGTACGTGGTGGAGAGTCTCAAGCGAAGGTTGTCCTTCATCGCTCCCATACACGTATATCCCGGTGAGGACGAGCTCCGGGCCTTAGCCGAGGGGGTACTCAGGGTCCTGCGAGGGGAAGAGGAGGCCCTAAATTACGAGTGATAGAACCTCATCCACATCCACGCCCATACACGGCCTATCGCCGACCATACACCGACCGGAGCCGTTCGTGGAACAGGGGCGACACTTAAGGGGTCTCTCCGCCACTCGGACGGACGGGTCTTTAGGTATAAAGCCGAAGGAGACCGTCGTGGGTCCCATTATCACCACCACTCTCACCCCCAGAGCGTGGGCCATATGCACGGCGGCGCTGTCGTTACCTATTAGAACCTTCGCCCCGGCTATCACCTCTACGAGGGCCTTGAGGTCCGTCTTTCCCCGCAGGTCCTCCCCCACGCTTACGGGTGGCTTCCCCCTTTTCCCCACCCAAACCACCCTGTATCCCATCTCTTTCAACCGACGGGCGAGGGCGTGAAACCGGGAGAAGTCCCACTCCTTCAGAGGAGAGCTGGCCTCCGGTGCTATTACGACGTAAGGGGTGCGGAAACCCTTACGGGTCGGAGCGTATAGCCTCGGTCTTATGGTGGGGGGAGATTCACCGAAGTATCGGGCTATGGCCTTAAGGTGAAGCTGGGGAACGTACTCGTAGGGAAGTGGAAGGCCCAGCCACGCGTGAAGCCTCCTCCTCAGGCTCCTCTTATAGGTCCTTACAGTCGGCACCCCGGCCCTCCGTAGGGTAAGCGACAGGAGAAAGGTCAGAGGTTTCACCTGAAGGTCAAACAGGACTTCCGCCCCCCACTCCTTCACCTCCCGGGCTACGTGCATTATCTCCCCTACACCTGCCCTTCTCGGCAGGGTCAGTACGCGGCTCACCCTCGGGTCCCCGTCGTACAATGAAGAGAAGGCCGGATAGGTTATCAGCATCACTTCCCCCTTTCGGGACAGGTACTCCAGTGCCGGAGATACGAGGACGAGGTCGCCCAGGGCGGAGAGCCTAACTACGGCGAACCTTCTGCTCACGGGAAACCTCCATAAAGGCCCCGGCCATCTTCCAGACTAATACCTTCAAGTAAGCCCACCGGGACCCTTCCCTCAACACCGTCCGGAACATGAACTCCGCCTTTTTCAACTCCTCAAGGATATCACGGAGCTCCCCGGCGGTTATCCTTCGGGCTGTGGAGGTCAGGACCTTGCGCACGTAGCTCTCGTACCTCCTAACCACGAAGGGAGGGGGCAAGTTCAGCTTAACGTAGGCCAGATTAGTCATATCTCTGACCAGCTGGGACAGTACCGTGGTCGGATCCCCTCCGGCTTCCTGCACCTTTACGGTTAGCTCCAACGCCCCCTTCCGGTCTCCCTCCTGTATCCGTTTGCTTATCTCGTAGACCCGAACGTCCTCAACGCTCCAAAGGAGGTTCAGGGCCTCCCTCGTAGGCTGGTCGGAGTAGAGGAGGAGTTTCTTAAGCTCCAGCTCTGCCTCCCGGAGGTCCCGGGGAAGGGAGTCCAGCAGTATGGCCTTCAGGTCGGGCCTTCGCTTCAGGGTAGGAACCTTCTCCCCGGGTACCCGGAACCTCTTCAGCACCCACGCCTCAAACTCCGCCGGCTTTAGGGGTCTCATATCAACGATTAAGACCCTGTCGGAGCTCAAAGAGGAGAAACGACGGGCGTCCTCGTATACGGATACGACTACCCCCTTTATACCCACGAGGTGCTTCAGGAGGGTGTTGGTGGTGCGGATCACGGCCTTGTCCGTTGGGAGAAAACGAACCCACGCCACGTGTCTCTCAAACATGGCCGCTCCGCTGTACCTCAATATCTCCTCCAACACCTCCCCCACCCCTCTACCCGCCACCCATACGGTCCGTGGGGTAGCCCCTAAGTGCTCAGCGTAGGTTTTAACTATCGTCCGTGCCGGGTACTGCTCCGGTCCGGCCAGTATGAGAATGTCCTTCGCCAAGTTATGGCGCAGGTCCCGGAAGAAGGTTATGTGGTCCACCATCAGGTACCGTAGTCCTCCCCTTTGAGGGCGGCGGAGCACTTCGGACAGACCTCACCCTCCCCGAGGTCCTCCCACCACATCCAGCACCTCGGACACTTGTTCCCCTTTGCATGTCTTACGGCCCACAGCCCGTACTCCCCGTCTATCCTCTCGTCCCCCTCCGGCTCGTCGGTTATTACGAACTGGGACACACCGAAGATCTCCTTGAGGTAGAGACGGTACCTCTCAAGTACCCCACCGTACTCGCCCTTCGGCCTGACCTCTATGCGGGCGTCTAAGTTCTGACCTATCACCTTCCTATCCCTGCGCAGCACCTCAAGGGCCGGATATACCTCCTCCCGCATATCCAGAAGCAGGGAGAAGTCCCTCTCTAAATCCCCGTCTTTGAAGCTCTCCGGCATGTCCTCCCAGACGGCCAGGGCGATGCTCTCCGGCTTGTCCTCTATCGGAGCGTACTCCCACGCCTCCTCGGTGGTGTGGGGTATTATGGGGGAGAAGGCCAGGAGCAGCTCCCGGAGGATGTAGTAGAGGGCGGTCTGTGCGGACCTCCTTCCCCTTCCTTGAGGGGCCCACGTGTATAGCCTGTCCTTCAGAGACTCAAAGTAGAAGGAGGATAGTTCCACGATGTAGTTGTAGAGAAGGCGGTACAACCTGTTGAACTCGTACCTCTCGTAAAGGTCCTTCGCCTCTTTTACTACCCCGTACAGACGGGAGAGGGCCCACCTGTCGGAGGGAAGCATCTCATCAAGGGGCAGAGGTGTGGTGAAGTCGTAAAGGTTGGAGAGGAGGTAGCGGAAGGTGTTCCTTATCTTGCGGTAGGCATCCACCACCCTCTTCAGTATCTCGTCCCCGATCCTCACGTCCTGGGTGTATTCAACGGAGGCCACCCACAGCCTTAACACGTCCGCCCCGTACCTGTCTATGACCTCGCTGGGACTTACGACGTTCCCTAAGGATTTGGACATCGCCCTCCCCTGCTCGTCCAACACGAAGCCGTGGGTGATAACCGCCCGGTAGGGGGCCTTACCCTCGTGGGCCATACCCACCATGAGGGAGGCGTTGAACCATCCCCTGTGCTGGTCCCACCCCTCAAGATATACGTCCGCCGGGTAGCCTATATCTCGCCCCTTCAGAACGGTTATGCAGGTTGAACCGGAGTCAAACCACACGTCAAGGATGTCGTACCTCTTGGTGAAGGTCGTACCTCCACACTTCTCGCACTTGAACCCCTCGGGCAGGTACTTCTTCAGAGGTTCCGTGAGCCAGGCGTCGCTGTTCCCGGCCCTTATATCTTCGGCCAGCTTCCGCATTACCTCCGGTACCAGAGCCTCCCACCCGCAGGTTTCACACCTCACGGCGGGAATGAAGACCCCCCAGGCCCTCTGACGGGAGAGGACCCAGTCCGGTCTCTCCTTTACGGAGGCGTATATACGGTTTATGCTCTCCGGAGGGTGCCATCTGACGTCGTTCAGGATCGCCTTGAGGGCCCTCTGGCGGAGGTCCTTGTGCTCAAGTGAGAGGAACCACTGGCTGGTGGCCCGGAATATGAGGGGCTTCTTGTACCTCCAATCGTGAGGGTAGCTGTGGCGTATCTTACCCAGCTTTACGAAAGTGCCCAGCTCCTTCAGCCTCTCTATGGCCCTCTCTCCCCCCTCCTCTATGCTTAAACCGGCGACGTTGAGGGGGTGGGCAGTCTGCTCGTCCGCCTCTTTCGTGAAGTTCCCCCTCTCATCCACCGGAGAGAAGACCTCAAGACCGTAGGCCCTTCCCACCTCGTAGTCCTCCTTACCGTGCCCGGGGGCTATATGCACTATACCGGACCCCTCCTCCGCGGAGACGAAGTCGGCTAAGATGCCGGGGGAAACTCTGTCCTTAAACAGGGGGTGCTGGAACCTCTCACCCTCAAACTCCTCCCCCCTCTTTCTGCCCACGACCTCACCTTCCCACCCCGTGGTCTCCTTTATCCTGTCCAGAGCGTCCGAGGAGAAGACCACCGTACGGCCGTCGTTAAGGCGGAAGAGGACGTACTCCATGGTGGGAGAGAAGGCGAAGGCGCGGTTTCCGAAGAGGGTCCATGGGGTGGTCGTCCATACCAAGATGTAGTAGTCGTTATCAAGGGATCTGGCTAGAAACCACAGGGAGGGAGATTCCTTCTCGTAGTACTCTATCTCGGCCATGGCCAGAGCGCTCTGGCTCTCTCTGGACCACGGCAGTGGCATGTACCCGCGGTATATGTATCCCTCCTCCGTGAAGCGGGCCAATACCTCGGTCTCCTCCGCCTCCATCTTCGGGTCCATCGTAAGGTAGATGTCATCCCAATCCGTCAGGACACCTAAGCGCTTGAACTCCTCCTTCTGAACCTCCACCCATAGGGCGGCGTATTTACGGCTGGCCTCCCTTATTAACCTCTTAACCTCCGGGTCCTCAAACCCTATCTCCTCCTTAGCCTTCACAGCCTTAACTATGGCGGAGACCACATCCTCCACCATTCCCTTCACCCTATCGCTTACCTTACCCTTCTTCAGCTTTTTTAGCTTCTTTATGGTATCCTTCCCGTCTAATATGGCCTTCTCTATGGGCATCCCGTGGTTGTCCCAGCCGAGGACGAAACTTATACGGTAGCCCCGTAGGGCCCTGTACCTGACGACGAAGTCCTTTAAGGCCTTATTTAGGGCGTGGCCTATGTGTATGTGGCCGTTGGAGTAGGGGGGGCCGTCGTGCAGGATGAACAGGGGAGCCTCCCTCTCCTTCAACTTCTTAAAGACCTCTCTCTCCTCCCACTTCCTCTGAAAGAGCGGCTCCCTCACGGGTAGGCGCCCACGCATGGGGAAGTCGGTTCGGGGCATGTTCAGGGTGTCCTTGTAATCTTTGGCCATAAGAGGGAATTATACCGGAGGTGGCAGGTTTTACGTCCCCACCCGAGCCGTGATGATTCGTATCCCTTTGCGAACGGGCGTATAATACTTCCTTTCGTCTCTAAGGCGCGGGGTGTTCTTCGTTGTGGTGGGAAGGAGAGTTTATAAAGTAGTGAGGTGAAAATGATTAGAGAGGTCTTATCTTTTGCCATTCTGATAGGTGTTCTTTCGGCCCTTCTCTCCGGGTGCCGTAAGAAGAACGACTATCCCGGATACCTTGA
>CAYYQD010000056.1:6789-10909 GCA_964473735.1 uncultured bacterium | reverse complement strand
ATGCAGGCGGAGATAGGAAGCCTTCGTACGGATATGCAGGCGGAGATAGGCAGCCTCCGTACCGATATGGAGAAACTACGGGCGGAGATACGGGGTCTGATAGCCACAGTAATAAGGTGGATGTTCGTCTTCTGGGTAGGTCAGTTTATAGCGTTGGCCGGGATACTCCTTGCCATTGCAAGGTTCATGAGGTAGTACTCTCACCTTCTCATAACCTATTGGAAGCGGCCCGTAGCAGTCCGACGAAGACCGGATTGGGCCGTAGGGGACGGGAGGTGTATTCCGGATGGAACTGCACTCCAACGTAGAAGGGATGCTCCGGCCACTCCACGACCTCCACCAGACCGTCGGTCTCCCCCGCCACCCTCAGGCCACTCCTCTCAAACTCCTCCCTATAGGCCTCGTTGAACTCGTACCTATGTCTGTGCCTCTCCCTTATTACCTCCCTGCCGTAGAGGGAGCGTATCAGACTCCCCTCGGCCAACCTTACATCCTGCCCACCTAACCTCATGGTCGCGCCTAAGCGATCTATCTCCTTCTGCTCCGGCAACAGGTGTATGACCGGATGGGGGGTCTGCGGGTAGAACTCCTCGCTGTGGGCCTCCTTAAGGTTCAGGACGTTCCGGGCCCATTCCACCGTCATAAGTTGCATACCGAGGCATATACCCAGGGTAGGTATTCCCCTCTCCCTTCCGAAAGTCAGGGCGGCTATCTTCCCCTCAATACCCCTCCTACCGAACCCCCCGGCTATGACTATGGCGTCGTAGTCCTTGAGGCTATCGGTCCCTTCCTTCTCCAGCTTTATGGCATCCACCAGAGTTATCTCCGGTTTGACACCTATATGAGCGCCGGCATGGACTATGGCCTCAATGAGACTCTTGTAAGCGTCCCTCACCTCTATGTACTTTCCGACTATCGCAACCTTAACGCCCCTCTGGGCCTCCTCCACCCGGCGGACGAAGTCCTCCCACTCCGACAGGTTCCTATCGCTGTATATCCCTATACCCAGCTTCTCAAATATCAGGTCGTCTAAGTCCTGCTCGGCTAAGAGAAAAGGCACCTTATAAACGTTGGAGAGGTCGTGGGCGCTGACTATGGCCCGGAGCGGGAGGCTGGAAAAGAGGGCGAGCTTACGACGGGCCTCCGACGTTAACGGTTTCTCGCCGCGTGACACGAGGGCGTCCGGCTGGATACCTATCTCGCGGAGTTTCTGGACGGAGTGTTGGGTGGGTTTGGTCTTTATCTCGCCAACGGACCTGACGAAGGGGACGTAGGAGACGTGCAGGTAGAAGGAGCTCTCCTCAAGCCCCATCTGGCGTGCGGCCTCCAGAAAGGGGAGGCTCTCTATGTCTCCCACCGTACCCCCTATCTCTACGACCGTTACGTCGTAATCTTTGGCCACTTCCTTTATACGCTCCTTTATGAGGTTGGTCAGATGGGGTACGACCTGAACCGTCGCACCGAGGTACCTCCCCTTCCTCTCCCTCTCTATCACCTCTAAATATACCTGACCGGCGGTTATGTTGTTCCTCTTAGATAGGTCCTCGTTCAGGAACCTCTCGTAGTGTCCGATGTCTAAGTCCGTCTCCCCGCCGTCGTCCGTTACGAAAACCTCTCCGTGCTGGTAGGGGTTCATGGTTCCGGCATCGTAGTTCAGGTAAGGGTCAACCTTCACGATGGTGACCTTAAGACCTCTACTTTTGAGAAGGAGACCTATGGACGCCGACGTTATGCCCTTGCCCAGGGAGGAGAGGACCCCCCCCGTCACGAAGACGAACTTCATAGGGTAAGGGATTTTATCGCCGACCGCCACTCCACGGGTTTGAACGATCGTTCAAATCTGCCGTATAATACCCGCTATGATATTAGCGTGGTTGCTTCAGGCCGCCGGGTACGGTGTGGTGAAGGGGTACGTATACGGTGAGGGTGGGGAGCCGTTGCCGGGTGCGGTGGTGATGGTCCTGTCCCTACCGGATAGCCAGAGGGCCGGCGGTACGTACTCGGACGACAGGGGGTACTTTGAGGTCAAGCTACCACCGGGCAGGTACGTACTGAAGGTCTCCTTTGTTGGATACGATCCCGAGCGTAAGACGGTTGAGGTTAAGGAATCCGAGGAGGTTAATCTGGGTACGGTGCGCCTGCACCCCAGACCTATAGAGGTGGGGGCGGTTGAGGTGGAGACCGAGGCCCCGAAGGTGACCTACGAGGGTGAGAAGAAGGTTATACGCTTCAAGGACGAGCTATCTTCAAGGGGCGGTTCCACTCTGGAAGCCCTGAAGAACGTCCCGGGTATAACGGTGGATAACAACGACAACGTAAAGATAAGGAACACCTCCAACATCACCCTCCTCATAAACGGGAAGCCCACCGTCATGCAGGTATCCGAGGCTCTGCGACAGATACCGGCCTCCTCGGTTGAGAGGATAGAGATAATAACCAACCCGGGGGCGAAGTACGAGGCGGAGGGTAGGGTCATAATGAACATCGTTCTAAAGAAGCACCACGATGAGGGGGTAGCCGCCTCGTTCATGGGACGTCTGGGGACCTTCAACAACTACGGCCTGAGCGCCTCTCTGGGCATAAACACCCGCCGGATTAAGTTCGTCCTTGGGGGAAACTACTTCCTCTTTTCCCGCTACATTGAGTCCAGAACGGAGACACAGACCCCCGACTTCTCCTACGAGGCCGAGGGCACCCGCCACTACTCCATGAAACCCTACGGAGTGAGGTCCAGCCTTGAGTACCACCTTACCGACAGCGACGTCCTGACCTTTGAGGGGAGCTTCGGTCTGTGGAACTTCGCAATGGGATGGGTGGGGGATTACGGCTCCGGAAGGAAGGCGGAGACCGACGTCAGCATAGGCGGAAGCAGACGGAGCGGATACGTGGGCTACACGAAGGACCTCTTCGGGAAACATCAGATAGACTTGAGTCTGTACTACGGAATGCGGGGAGGGAAGGAGAACACCGTGAACTACGTGAGAGACACCGCCGGAAACGTCCTCTCCGGTTTTAAGCGCATCTCGGAAGAGCCGGGTGATCGGTGGCGGGCCAAGGTGGACTACACCTACCAGCACAGCAAAGACAGGAAGGTGGAGGCCGGGTATCAGGGGGATCTGTGGGGCTCCACGAACACGACGGAGTACTACACCTACTCCTCCGACTCCTTTACCCTCGTGTCGTCGCCCATAGACTCCCGGTACCGTCGCACCACCCACGCCGCATACGTCTCCTACTCCGACCGCATGGGGAGCGTATCCTACTCCGTCGGGGTCAGGGTTGAGGCTACGGACAGGAGGATAGAGGTGGGGGACAGCACCTACACCTTCCGCTCCACGGACCCCTTCCCATCCATACATATCTCCTATCACAGGGACGTGGCCAACCAGTTCAGCATCAGCTACTCCCGTAGGATATGGCACCCCAGACACTGGCAGCTCAACCCCTTCAAGAGGGTAATAGACGAATTCACCCTACAGAGAGGGAATCCGGCCCTGAAGCCGGAGTACAGCCACTCCCTTGAGGCCGGCTATCAGAGGGTATTCGGAGGTAAGGGGTACGCCGGAGTTGAGGCCTTCTACAGGCGTACGGATAACAACATAGACTACCTGCCCGACTACGAGGGGACTAAGGTGGTATATACGTGGAGGAACGCGGGATTCACCACATCCTCCGGCGTGGAAGTCTATGCCACGTACTACCCATGGAAGCTCCTTACTCTCAACTTCAGCCTTGACATCTACGACCACAGGGTATATCTGGACAGTATAACCCGAAGTCTAACGTACGACGTTAAAGGAAGCCTGACCTTAGGCAGGGGGCCAATAGGACTGCAGCTAAGCGGCAGGTACTCCGGTCCCCGGTACGTACCCGGAGGGGTGCAGAGGGCCTCGTACTCCCTTGACCTCGGCCTAAGGGTACCCCTCAGCCGTAGCGTATTCGTCGTGGGCCAGTTCAACGACTTCCTACGTATCAGCCGGAGGGAAACGGAGATAACCTCCGAAGGTTTCAGGCAGGTCAGTACCTTCCGTACGAAGTGGCCCTCCCTCTCCATAATGGTGATGTACGATTACAACAACTTCCGCCGCTTCAGAAAGGGTATGAGGAGCAGGGAGGAATC
>CAYYQD010000056.1:0-6689 GCA_964473735.1 uncultured bacterium | reverse complement strand
CCACAATTTAATCGGCACTACGTCGGGAACGGGCCTCCTCTCCCACGGTAAATAGGCGACGCTTACATCCGCTTAAAGCGGTCGCTTCCACTCGTATAATACCCCCTATGGCGGGAAGGAGAACGTACGCTTTTAGCCGGTTCCTTATAGTTGGAGGTACTGGCCTCGTGGGTAGGGCCGTTTTGAGGAGGGCCCTTCCCCTCAGCAGGCGGGTTATGATCGTGGGTCTGCGAGAGGATGAAGTTCGTGATACCCTCACTCTGTTCAACAGACAGATCAGAGAGGCCAAACACCCCATTTTAGGTCGCTACCTGAAGGCCGGACGGGTGTGGGGCTTTTGGGGGGACATATTCATGAGCGTAAAACTCAAGGACCTAAGTAAGAGGGACATCAGGATAGACGGTAGCGAGAGCGAGGAGGAGCTGCGCAGGAAACGTCAGAGAAGACTGGAAGCCATAGAGGACCTTCTGGGCCTGCTCAAGGAGAGGAGGAGAGGAAGACAGAACTTTCTCCGCGCTCTCCTGAAGTACCTGAAACCCGACGTCGTGGTAGATACGGTGAATACGGCCACTGCCATCGCCTACAGGGACGTCTTCACCAGCATTAACGAGGCTTACGCTCTTTTGAGATCGGAAGAGGACGTACCGTCCGAGACTTTAGCGATCCTCCTTGAGGACATACTCCTTGAGCTGAACATCCCCATACTCCTTAACCACACCATGAACCTCCAGAACGGTCTTAAGGAGGCGGGTACGAAGATATACGTCAAGGTAGGGACCACGGGTACGGGTGGAATGGGCTGGAACATACCCTACACTCACGGAGAGGACAAACCGTCCAGAGTACTGCTGAACAAGTCGGCCGTGGCGGGGGCATCTACCCTCCTCTACGTGCTGATGAACAGGGACGACACCGAGACCGTAGTCAAGGAGATAAAGCCCGCAGCCATGATAGGGTGGAAGGCCATTTCCAGAGGCGTAATACGGAGGAGAGGGGAGGAGGTGGTACTACGGACGCCCAAGAGTACCCCTCTGGGCTTCGGAGAGATACCGAAGGTGGAGACCGAGAGTCGTGGGGAGGTTCTGAAGACGGCCTACATAGACACGGGGGAGAACGGCATATTCTCCCTTGAGGAGTTCAGGGCCATCACGGACCTCGGGCAGATGGAGATGGTGACGCCGGAGGACATAGCGGAGATCATATTCCTTGAGATAACGGGCAAGAGTACGGGTAAGGATGTGGTTGGTGCGATAGAGAGCTCCATACTTGGCCCCTCCTACAGGGCTGGATTTATGAGGGAGGATGCCATAAGGCTGCTGGAGAAGTACGAGAAGGCCTCACCTATGCCGAGCGTAGCCTTTGAGATACTCGGGCCCCCACGCCTATCCAAGCTCCTGTTTGAAGCCCACGTCCTCAGGGAGACCTTCGGGACCCTCACCAGATTGGCCGAGGCGAGCGAGAGGGAGATATCCGAAAGGATGTGGAGCAAGCTCAAGGAGGACGAAGCCCTTATGTCCTACATAACCTCGGTCGGGATAGGGGTGCTCTCTCCCGACGGACACCTCTACTACACGGAGGCCCTTAAGGTTCCCACGCCTCCCGTTTACGGATTCTCGGACGAGGACGTTGAGACGTGGGCCTTCAGGGGATGGGTGGATACGCGGGAGGAGAACGCCCGGAGGTGGAGGTACAGGGCCCTGATGTACCTTGAGGAGTTGCGCAGGAAACACCGGGAGCTCAATAGGTTCAACGCCTCATCCATCCACGACCGCATAGGTATAAGCCCACGGAACCTCAACGTTGACGACCGTATAGTGCCCGGGGACTTAGTGCGCTGGATATTCATACACGAGGATAAGGGACGCAGGACCCGTCCCTACTGATTCGGGATTAGAATACCGATTATGATCCTCCTGTTAGTATCGCAGTACGACTGGGAAGCGGATGAGTACTACTACGAGGAGATACGTCGTAAGGGTAAGTACGTCCTCTTCGCCGCCGGCTATGGCGCCTTCCTCTCCAAGGATAAGCCGCAGATGGCCATGGGGTACGTTGGTATAAAGACGACCCGCATTGAGGATCCGAGGGCCTACTTCACCTTCCTTGCCGGGGGGGGATACTCCTTCACCCACGACCTCTTAGGGGGCGAAGGGGGGTTCATGTACGAGCGGAGAACCCAGCGCTTCGGGGGTCGTCTGGCCTTCCACTTAGGTATAGGCCTCATCGCCGGGTACTACTCATGGCAGGACGGCTCCTCCCCTCTGGCGGATACGGGTGTGGATCGCACCAGCTCCGTAGGGATAAACTTCCCCATAAGGGCGGCTGCCAGCGTGCGATTTGGATCCTTTGAGTTCATCCCGGAGGTCCAGGCCGTTCCCTTCGTGGACGCCAGCTTCAACAAGGCTTTCTCCGTAAGGGGCCTGCTATACGTACTCTACGGGCAGGAGTCGGAGTCGGAGTTCTTTGAGGCGAAGCGGAAGAAGAAAGAGATGAGGTACAAGAAGCTTAAGTGAGATTACCGGGGGCCTTCCTCACCCTCCTGCCTCCACCTCTCACGTGGGGTAGGGGAAGGGTAGCGGAGTACGTTGAGACCGCGTTTGGGGTCCTAAAAGGTTTAGACGACGATGCGGCCTTTTTGATAGTTGAGGTAAGGGCCGACGCCGGGTACGGACCAAGACCTGTGCCCCCCTCTCCCAAAATGCCCCTTCTGGAGTTTGCCTCTGCACTTCGGAAGATGGGCGGTAGGGTCTTCGTCAGCCGGTACCTGTGGGCCGAGCCGGACCCCCCATCGTGGCTGGAGAGGGCGAAGGGGGTGGTTGAAGGGGTCGTCATCGTGGGTAAGGTGAGGGCCAGCGATCCCGGTCCGGACGTCCTTTCCCTTCTACGCGCTGCGTCCGGGTACTACGAGAGCGTGGGGGCTATTCTCATCCCCCACCGACGGGGGGAAGTGGAGAGGGTGTGCAGTAAGGTGGAAGCTGGAGCCGGGTTCTTCATAACCCAGATCCTCCTTGAGAGTGCCACTCTTAGATCCCTCCTCAGGAGGGTCAGGGAGAGGTGCCCGTTTAACGTGGCCGTGTATCCGAGCGTGGTCCCTGTCCTGAACGATAGAACTCTGCAACTTTTACGCTGGATGGGGGTGAGATTTCCTCCTTCCCTGCAGAAATACACGGAGATAGTGAGGGACTTAGCCCCTCTCCCGGAGGTCAGGGGTTTTAACTACGAGCACGTCCTGTACTCCAACCTGCGGCCGGACTTCCTGTCTCGCCCATAAAGGAGGAGGGGCGGGGAGACCCCGCCCGTTTTTACATCAACGTTTTACGGCCTTCAGGAGGTACGTGTGCCCTCCGAGGCGTACCTTCACGAACAAGACCTTTCCACCCTTGAGTCGGAGAGGGAAAGCGTACTTACCCGGCTGGAGGTATCCGATGGAGTTGCTCCCTATCAGACGGCCCGAGACGTCGTAGAGGTCCCATCCAACGTATCCCGCTCTGCGAAGGGTTATCTCCAATCGGCCAGAGACTAAGCGAACGTCGTTTAGACCTCTACGGGAGGGTCTCTCCTGAACACTCACAAGACAACGGGGTTGGACCTTAACGACGAAACCATCGTAGTACCACGGAAAACCGAAAACGGTCGTAGGGGAAGGGTAGGTGGATGCTATGGTGGTATCAAAATCGCTGACAAAACCCGCCACGTAAATATCGCTTCCCTTAACCTTTATCGCGTAGGGGTACTCCCACGTTCCGCCCGTTATAACGGACCTGCCCAGGCACGTGGAGAGGTCCGTGGTTAAACCTACGACCATGCCGTCCGCGCTGCCCCCACCGGCGGATGCGTTACAGGGAGTACATTCCCCTCCTCCCCACTCTGAGGGGTCGTGAATTTTGAAGATTACGAAAACCGTATCCCCTCTGATATCCATGCTCCTGTACTTCATTAAGGCGCTGTCGGGAGAGGCGATCACGGTCGTAGCCAGATGTGTAGCGAGGTTTGACGTCATACGGGTCAGAAAAACGTCGGAGTAGCCGGAGGTACCCCAGATAGTACGACTAATGGAAAGGTCCGCTGGATCCAGCGTTAGACCAAGGGCTATAATCTCCCCGTTGGGGGCGCGGGCGATATCGTAGAACGCCTCATCCGACGTTCCGGACACTACCACGGTGTTCAGATGGGTGAGGAGGTCAAGGGATAGCTTAGTGACTACGGCGTTCCATCCCCCAACGGTTCCCCATACCGTCCTGGACGGTGCTATATCGCTTGATCCGGTTATTCCCGCCACATAGACCCCGCTGAAATCAACCGCTATACCGTAAGCCTCGTCTGTGGAAGAGCCAGATATTATGGCCGTTGCCATGTGGGTGGATAGGTCGTGGCTCAACCTCGTCACGAATATGTCTATAGCCCCCGCCGTTCCGTGAACCACCCTTGAGGGGGCGAAATTGGAGGAGTTGTAGGTATAACCCGTGATGTACAGGGAGCCGTCCGGCCCCATAGCCATGGCACGGAAGATGTCGTGATCCACGCCAGATACGATGGCGGTACTCAGGTGCGTCATAAGAGAGGTATCCAGCCGGGTTACGGCGATCTTGAACCTGCCAGAGGACATTGAGCCGAAGACGGTTCGGAAGGGGGCGTAGTCGTCCGATTTAACCGAGGCACCCACGTACAGGGTACCGTCCCCGGCGAGGAGTATCTGCCAGCCGTAATCCTGACTGCTTCCAGATATGATCACGTTAGCAAGGACCGTCCCAAGGTCAGGGGACAGTTTGGCCACGAATACCGATAGGGAATCCGTTTCCACCGTTCCGTATATCCTGTCGTACCCCTCCATAAAGTTCAGATAATCCCTCGTGCGTCCCGTCACATAAACGTTCCCGGATTCATCCACGGTCACGTAGGTGGCATAGTCGGCATTTACACCCGCCAGGATGGCGGTGGGATCTATTACCAGAGGAAGGGAGGGGTCGTAGTCTCGCACCTTAAACCCGAAGCGGCTCTTCCCCACCTTTACAAAGGAAACCGACACTTTACGGGCACCCTGAAAGGCTTTAACATCCTTGATGGTGAATATGAGGTTCCCCTTCCACCATACCTCCACCTCGTAAGGCTTCACCTTTATATCGGCACCCCGAATCTCAAGGGTTATGTTATTGGGGTCGGCGCCGGGCTTCAGGCGGAAGTAGTACTCCAAAGAGCCATCCAAGAGGCCGTTGAAAACGAAATCTATGCCCGGATAGGCCTCAACGTAGCGTATGGACCTGTAAGTAGGAAGGTGGGATATTACCCTCTGCGGTCCGAAATAGGCGAACTTTCCCTCACGGTTTTCGGGCACTATCCTTCTGGGAGAGGAGCCTACGAGCCTCACCCTCACGCCTGCTATATCAATGGAACCGTCTTTGAGGACGCGCACCTGACCGTTGCCCGAGGAGAAGAGAGCCTCTTTAGTGAGTCTGCCACCGTCAGGCACGAACAGGGTGGCAATGCTCACCTGTACCTTCTCTTTAGCCGGAGTTGCATCCATCAACTCCTCGGTAGCCGAAAGGCTTAAACCTACTATAAGCCAAATCATCATCCTTTACCTCCTTTTTTTCTCTACCATACCGGATTCCCGTTGGGATCCAGCTTTAAAAGGAAGATGTAGTCGGTACTGTCCTCCCGGCACGTGCCCACTATAAGGGCGTTCCCGTCGCTGGTGCGGATGACGTTTGATACCCAGTGGGATCCGGACCATCGGTAGTTCTTCGCCATGAGTACGTTCCCTTCCCCATCTATCTTGACCACGCTCACACAATGCCCACACTGCGCGTTCGTCGCCACCAGAAAGTAGCGGTCGGGAGCCATGCGCACCACCCTGAAGGTATATACCCTCATCCACTCCACCTCACCTCCCGGATGTTCGTACTCCCTTATCCACCGTATCTCCCCAAGGGTGTCTATCTTTACGACCAGAGGGGTGAGGCTGTTGTGCTTTATGGTTAGCAGAAAGCTACCGTCATCTGCCACCTCAAAGCCTCTAACATTTACTATCTCTGAACTCGTCGTATCGGCAAAGGGCATATACACCTCATGGACCCATACAACGTTGCCCGAGGTATCCACCTTAAACAGGAGGACCTTGCCGGGCTTTGACGCCTCAACCACGTACCCACCTTCAACCCGCCTTATATATCCTTGTTGGGCGCTTACGCCGGAGCAGGCGAGCCATCCGTGGCTGCCGTCAAGGAACACCTGATGCAAACACAACCCATCGTCCTTCCACAGGGTTATCAGGGAGTTGCTGATGCTGTCGTAGATCAGGGCATCATTCTCATCCGAAGAAGTTACATTATATCTAAAACCGAGGCGGCCCTTTATAGAACCGTCTTCCAGAGATACCATGTAGGTATTGCTCCAGTTTTCCAGCGCCACCCTGTTTCCGGGAAGTGGTACCACGTTGGTCCCCCTGTCTCTGTCGTTTATGTAGAAGGTGGCCAGCGAATCCCCGGAAGTGGTCACCACTATTATGGGTGTCCTCATGCTGTCGCCGGAGAAGTCCCTTACTCCGGTGGCCACGTACCTGCCATCGGGCATCTCGGCGACGTCGTGCCCTTCCCACCACTCTCCGGGGTAGGCGAACATGCGCACGTGTTCGGGGTCAAGGTATCCGGGATAGTCGTTCTTCTTACGGCACCCGGAGAGAAGGGCCGAAA